>JAJYOO010000134.1 GCA_021796155.1 Chloroflexota bacterium | reverse complement strand
GTGAAACTGCAAATCCAAGAGATGCGATCAAGATGGCAAACGCCATGAAGCGTTCGCGTCGCAGGATCTCCAACACGACAGCTGCGGCCAGCAAAAGGCCAATCCAGATCAATGCCACGTGGGTATACGTCCGCAAGCGGGAAAAACCATACGCCGTCTCATAAAGATATAAACGCTGATATGCAGATACCAGCATGACCATCACCAGCAGGACGATGACCACGCTCAACCCTGAGTAAACACGGCGTTGCAATTCACTTTCCCGACGAGTAATGACGCCCAGTCCAAGGATCATAAGCAAACTAAAAAAGGCGACTGCCACCAATTCGCCAAAACCGCGGCGCGCATATTCGGAATACGTAAAGCCTTGAATGTTGATGTTCGCCTGTCCGCCGAAGAAATATTGAAATTGAACGATGACAAAGGCCGCAAAGAGAACAGCAACACTGCCAAGCACAATGGTAGTTTCTGTAAAACCAAGAAATTGAGGAACAGATGGTTTATCTTCACCCATCAACTTTTCATCCTTGCTCTGTGATGCGGCATGGAGAAAGATTCCGGCCAAGGCATAGGCAATCACGAGAATGTAGCAAAAGCGAAAGATGTATTCGGGAATCTTTTCCAAATCGAAGAAGAGCTTTAGAAATGAGTTGAGTTCATTACTGAAAATGGTGTCCGCCGAGGCAAGCAACGCGGCAAAGATTGCCACAATGGGAAGCGCGATCACAATGCCGCGCACGATGGGCCAGGGATTCACCTTCGGACGCGTCACGCCGCTTTCTTTTTGTTCATTCCGAACTTCGGAGTTAAAAATGGCCGGGCGCACGATCATGCTCCCGATGAGTTTAAGAACGCCGTTGAAGTAATCTGCCACACCATAACGGAACCAGCGTCCGCCGAGGAAGCTGACAGCCAGCACGCCCATCAAGAAAATTGTCAACACCGCGCCGAGGAACACAGTCATCGGTTCGGTGCGGACAAAGGTGATGGCCGCGAAAAATAAAATCAACGGAATCAGCCAGAACGTCCCGCGCGCCGCGTGCTTTTGATCCATCCACAAAATGAGAAATCCGCCGACAAGGCAAAGCACGGTAAAGATCGCAAAGTTGATCCCGAAGGATTGTCCCCAGAACAGGAAATCAAACAGCCAGCCCAACACAATGACGATGATCCAGAGCAGGTTCGGATTTTTCTTCATAGTTATCTCCCAAATGAATTTCCCGCAGGATAGCAGAATAACCCTCGCAAAGTTCGTCAAATCCTATCATCTTTCCGGATCAATTACAATTTCCTTAGAAAGTAATTCGGCCTATTGACATCCGATTAAAGGTATGCGATACTCTTAATATCATTCGAGCGGGGATCACAATTTGAATCGCCATCCTATAGAAAGGAGGAGGTGATGTCCAACATGGATAGTAGTATCAAACTCAGCGCTGTGGCATCCCTCCTCAAGTAAGTCGGATTGCCACAGCGCGCTACGGATGCCGTCCACATGGACGGCATCCTGGTTTTAACTTTGGCAGCTTCCGACCGCCTAATATCGAAAACAAGAATGTCCCCTGAGCGAAGGGTCTCAAAATAACATTCGGTTGATTGTTTTTCGAGATTCTTCGTGGGGCTTTCGCACCACTCAGAATGACATGATTCTAATTTGTTATGTCCTCATTGGACAGGCGCTCTCAGTACATACTTACTACCCGCGTTTCTTGCGCTCCACAGACAATGCCCATATAATCAACTCATGTCAGAATTAACGTCAGCCTCACGCACGCGAACATGGATCAAATGGCTGGTTCCCATCGCAGCCATCATCGCTTTAGCAGGATGGATTTATATTGCACCGCCCGGCCTGATGGGGAAACTCGATGCGGTCGGTTACGCGGTCTGTCACCGGCTTCCATCACATTCATTTTTCGTCGGCGATACACAGCTTCCGTTATGTGCGCGCTGCACGGGCGAGTTCAACGCCGCGGCGGTCGCGCTGATCTTTCAGGGATTCATCAGCCGCAAGAAAAGCAAGCTCCCCAATCGCGGCATTCTTGCCATCCTGGTCATTTTCTTCCTCGCATTTGGCATTGACGGTTCAAATTCGTATCTGGCTTTGATGAAACAAAGTTACGCGGGCGCATTTGCAAACATCCCCAACATCTACGTCACCAACAACATAACGCGAGTCTTTACCGGAAGCGGCATGGGAATTGCAATGGCAAGCGTCCTCTTCCCGATGTATAACCAAAGTATCTGGCGCGTCCCTGAAGAAAAGCAGTCCATGGGATGGCGTGAATTCGGGATTTTGGTTGGCATTGTATTTTTGTTTGATCTCGCTGCCATTAGCAATGTGGACATCTTCCTTTATTTCATCGCACTGCTCAGCACGTTCGGAGTGCTCGCCTTGCTAAGCATGGTCTTCAGCATCGTCTGGGTCATGACGATGAAACAGGACAACGCCTTCGATCATGTTCGTCAGCTTTGGCTTCCCGCCGTGGCTGGCCTGACTTTGGCCTTTATCCTCATCTTGAGCATTGACTTATTCCGATTCAATCTCACACATACCTGGACCGGCTTCCCCGGTTTGACCGGATAAAGAATGGAAACACTGCTCGGAATTTTTTCTGCCTTTGGGCTTTCAGCCAGCGCCGGACTCAACGCATACATTCCGCTGTTAGTGGTCGGCGTGCTGGCGCACTACACGAATCTGATCAAACTCAACCCGCCGTGGGACACTCTGGCGAATCCGTGGATTTTGATTCTGATCGGCATCCTGCTCATCATCGAAATGCTGGCGGATAAATTCCCGGTGGTGAATCACATCAATGATGCAGTCCAAACCATTGTGCGTCCTGTGGCTGGCGCAATTGTTTTTGCCGCCAGCACAAATGTGATTGGAAACGTTAATCCGGTTCTCGCGCTGGCCTGCGGATTGTTGGTCGCCGGAGGCGTGCACGTTGTCAAATCGGCGGCAGTCCGCCCACTCGTCACGGCCACGACCGGCGGAGCCGGAAACGTCCCGGCTAGTCTCGCAGAAGATGCTACGTCCACCGCGGTATCGTTATTGTCCGTCATCGTGCCGATTGCAATCGCCGTCCTAGTCGGAATCCTTATCTTGTTCCTGCTCTGGTGGTGGGCACATCGCACGAGCAAGAAGCAAGCTGCCCAGCAACAATAGGTCTCATTTGCAGACATTTCATATTCTATTTTCAAAAGGAGCGAGAAATGAATCAAGATTTTTCATCCCCAACGCCGAACGAACCGAATATGGGCACAGGTACTCCAACTCCATCGCCGATGCCAGGTGCGCCGAAGAAAAACAATTCGACGCTCATCATCGTCATCGTTGTTCTCGTTGTTCTGTGCTGCTGCTGCGCCGCGGCCGCGGGCGGCTACTATTTGTACCAAAACGGCGACCAGATTTTCGGTCTCAACAGCACCGGATTCCTGCTCGCGCAGTTACTATAAAAGTCTTTTTCAAGCAAAGCGGCCTTCGTTACAACGGAGGCCGTTTTGCTTTAAAAACTCTTTGAAGTTCGGACAAAGCGTCAATGGCTTGATCGCGTTCCCTTGCTTCGAGTTTCAATTCTTCAAATTCATCTTCGTCCAAAACGGTTTGTTCGCCATTCGCATTGACCCACAAATCGAGAGCCAGATCCACATACGAAACAGTTCCATCTTCAATCACCGCGGGACGACCAACATTGCAGTACCAGCCTTTGAGTTTGTCATCATCGCGGTCATGAATTTCAAAGACGTTATACCAGCGGTCGCTGTAAAACGTTTCAACGAAGCGGTCACCCTTTTTGAATACCACATCAACAAACGGCATATCGGGACGATTGAAAAAAGCTTCCAGCGTTACTGCATTTGCTACACGTCGCAAGATGTGGCCATTGTATTGCCATGTCACCTCGCCTGCTAAATTCTTCTTGAGAACGGTGATCGGCTCATTCATCCCAAACATTCTATCTTAACTTTGACTTCGATCTTTTGACCGACTTCTGGCTCTTCATCGAGATAAACAAATAGACCGTTATCAAGCGCGACTCTGAAACGGTCTTGCTGGAAAATGACATCATTGACTCGACCGCGAATATTGTTCGCCTCTTTCTCGACTGCTAGCGGGCGCGCCAGCAAATGGACTTTTTCTCCAGCCTGATGTTTGTGCTCGCATTTCACCGCGAAGACGCCGAATCTTGTCTCTACTTTCCACCCTTCGACTTCGCTCAGGGCGAGCTTACTATTTACTATCTTTCCTTCAATCACATTTCCCAATCCCAAAAACTCCGCCGCCCAAACGGATTCCGGATTTGCCCACACTTCGGCGGGAGTCCCCTCGCGGACGATCAAGCCATCATGCAACAACAAAACGCGGTCAGCGATCTTGAATGCCTCCTCCTGATCGTGCGTGACGTAAACCGCGGGAATACGAGTTTGATGAAGAATGCCGCGCAATTCATTCAGCAAATCTTCGCGCAGGGCGCGGTCCAACGCGCCGAGCGGCTCATCGAACATCAGCAACCTTGGACGCGGTGCGAGCGCGCGTGCCAGTGCGACGCGCTGCTGCTCGCCGCCGGATAGGTCGGTCACTTTGCGATTCTCGAATCCGGTTAGATTGACAATATCCAAAACTTCTGCAACGCGTGCTTTGATTTTGTCCTTTGGCTGGTTTTGCATCTTCAAACCGAATGCCACGTTATCAAAAACATTCAGATGAGGAAAAAGCGCGTAGTCCTGGAAGACCAACCCAAAATCCCGGAGATGAGGCGGAACGGAAGCGAGATCATTTCCATCCCAAAGAATTTGTCCCGCATCAGGAGATTCGAGTCCGGCGATCATCCGCAGCAAGGTTGACTTGCCGCTTCCCGACGCGCCCAACAAACAAATCGTCTCGGCCTTGTAAACCATGAATGAAATGCCGCGCAACAATGGTTGGCTGTTATAAGCTTTCGACACATTGGATAATGCAAGCATGATGTTGTCCATTGCGTTTTGCGTTTGGTCTGGGAAAACGCAACTCGCAAAACGCAACTTTAGAATTCTCCCGCGCCGGGCAAACGCATCTTCTCGATGACGAAAATTCCGGCGGTTGTGAGCGCCATCAAAATTGTCGCCATCGCCATCGCCTGACCATAATTCAAGCCGCCAGGCTGTGACAGAAAACGATAGATCGCAATCGGGATGGTCGGATAATCAGGGCGCGTGAGCAACGATGTCGCGCCGAATTCGCCAAGCGAAATTGTAAACGCAAACATCGCAGCGGATAACGTCGCGCGGCGAAGGATCGGCCAGTCCACATGTTGCCAGACTCGAAATGGCGACGCGCCCAACGATGCCGCAGCCTGACGCAACCGGTCTGGAATGGATGCGAGCGCAGGTTGAAGGATGCGGATCACAAACGGCAACGCCACCAATGTATGCGCCAATGGAACAAGCCACGGATACGTCAACAGGCGGCCAAACGAAATGATAAAACCAAGTCCAAGCGTAACAGCTGATGCGCCCAACGGAAGAATCAAAATCGGATCAAGAATCTTTTCAAGACGTCCCGGCTTTGCAAGCGCAGACGCGGCTGGAAATCCAAGCAAAAGCGAAAGAATAATCGTTGCGCCTGCATAGAGCAATGAATTGAGCGCGGCGTCAAACGGCGGGACGTAAAAGATCGAATTGCGCGTGTTGACAAACAACGCACTGTAATAATCAATCGTGAGTCCAGTTTGGATTGGGCCAAGCTGTGCGCGGTCAGCGTCGAGGCGTGAGATGGAGCGAAGCGGAAGTGCGAGCATGGGCAAAATAAAAAGTGCAAAAAGCAAAACGCAAAGCGCAATTACAAAGATTTTTTCGCGCGCGGATTTTGCCTCACGGGTTAACTGTGAACGCGGCGCGGTCTGAACGACAGAATGTTCGACGACACGCGTATAAAGGATCGAAAAGATCAGCGTGCAGAGCAGTTGGATGAATGCAAGCAAAGCCGCTAATGGCAAGTTCAAAAATTGCAGAGCTTGAGTGTAAATTGCCACTTCGAGCGTCGAAAAACTTGGACCTCCCAACAAAAGGATTACGCCAAAGCTGGTGAAGTCAAAAAGAAAAACCAATAGCGAAGCCGCCAGCATGGACGGACGAAGCAAAGGCAAAGTAACGTTCCACCAAACGCGCGGACTGCTTGCGCCGAGCGAACGCGCCGCATGTTCCAATTTTGGGTCGAGCCGCGAAAGCGTATTTCCAACCACGCGCGTGACAATCGTTGTATTGTAGAAAACGTGCGCGAGCAAAATCGCGCCAAGACTCCCGACGAATTGAATCGGTGGTGCAGATAACCCGAATGAATTCATCAGCGTGAGATTGATCCAGCCGCGCGCTCCCAGCAACGCGCTGAAACCCGCGGCCACGACAACGGTCGGCAGCATAAACGGGACGGCCGTCAACGCGCGCAAAATGGATTTGCCGGGAAAATCGAATCGTGCAAAGAGATACGCAGCTGGCAGGCCAATAATCAGTGTGAGGAGAGTCGAGAGAATCGCTTGATAAAAAGTAAAAAGTAAAACAGAAAATGCAAAGCTGAGATTATCCGCGGTTAAAGTGTTG
>JAJYOO010000133.1 GCA_021796155.1 Chloroflexota bacterium | reverse complement strand
GCGCGTCCGCCAAAAGCGTCGGAATCTGATCCGCTGCGATTCCCTGCGAGAGGGCGATCTGGTAAACAGTCTCGCCATTCGTAAGGCGGGACTCCAGCACGTCGGGCGTCAGCTTTAAAGCATCAGCATAGGCCTTGATGATGTAATCGTGCAGCGGGCCTTCGCCGCTGGAGATCATCGGGCCACGTCCCCCGCCAAAGCCCTGAGCGGCAGCCGCACCCACACCCACTACGCTCAGCGCAGCCAATAACAATACAACGATCAATAGGGTTTTCTTCATGTTCATACTCCTTTACGATTTTCAGCAAAATCTTCCTGCTGATATGCGTAAAGAATACTGCGCAAGTGTAAAGAATTTGTGAAGAGCGGTCAAAGGTTTTGAAAAGAAAAAATTGTCAATCCAATTCGCCGCAGATAAACGCGTTCGTGGTTGGAACTCTTCAAGAAACAGCCTCTTGGTCGATTCGGGACGCCAGCCCAACACTGACCGCTGCCTATTCATCCCCTGCCAACAATTTGATTCGCTCCCACGGTTTCAAGTCTGCTTCATCCGCGAGTATCGCTTTCAGTTCATACATTTCATCACGGAGTGCAGCAGCCTTCTCGAACTCGAGATTCTTCGCGGCTTCTTTCATCTGCTTTTCCATCTCGTGGATGATCTTCTCCAATTCGCCACGCGAAGTTTTATCGTGTTTCGTGCGATACGCGGCCTTCCCCTCGCCGACAGCCATCGCCCGTTCTTTGCCTTCACCTGACAATTGATCGGTCAAATCGCGGATCGCCTTGTGAATACTGACCGGCGTGATGTCATGATCCTGGTTATATTTGATTTGCTTGGCGCGGCGGCGATTCGTTTCAGTAATGGCGGCGTTCATCGAGTCGGTGATGTGATCTGCGTACATGATGACACGCCCATTCACATGACGGGCTGCCCGGCCAATGGTCTGGATCAGAGCCGTTTCGGAGCGAAGGAAACCTTCCTTATCCGCGTCCAAAATCGCAACGAGTGAAACTTCCGGCAAATCGAGTCCTTCGCGCAGAAGATTGATTCCAACGATCACATCGAAGACGCCAAGCCGCAAATCGCGCAGGATGCCGACACGTTCGAGCGTTTCCACTTCCGAATGCAAATAATGGACTTTGATTCCAAGCTCCATCAGGTAATCAGACAAATCTTCGGCCATGCGTTTCGTTAAGGTTGTGACGAGAACGCGTTCGCCTCGTTCGACGCGCTGACGGATCTCGCCAATCAAGTTATCCACCTGCCCGGCAATCGGTCGAACTTCCACTTCAGGATCAACCAAACCTGTCGGGCGGATGATCTGTTCCGCAACTTGCTCGGCACGTCCCATTTCGTATGGCCCCGGTGTGGCAGACATGTAGATCGTGTATCCCATGCGCTGTTCGAACTCATCGAACTTGAGCGGACGATTATCCACTGCACTTGGCAACCGGAAGCCATATTCGACCAGAGTCTCTTTGCGCGAACGATCGCCGTTGTACATGCCGCGGATTTGCGGAACAGTCATGTGACTCTCATCAATGACAAGCAAATATTCGCTCGGCAAAAAGTCAATCATTGTCCACGGGTGCGTGCCCGGTGCGCGGCGATCCAAATGACGCGAATAATTTTCGATGCCAGAGCAATAACCGACTTCTTTCAGCATTTCAAGATCATAACGCGTCCGCTGTTCGATTCGCTGCGCCTCGATCAATTTGCCCTCGGACTTGAACAACGCCATCCGTTCTTCAAGTTCTTTCTCAATATCAGCGATGGCGTCCTTCATGCGATCTGTGTCGGTGAGATATTGCTTGGCTGGGTAAATCGAAATTTCTTTTGGCTCGTCAAAAACTTCACCGGTCAATGGATTGAACTGTATCATTCGCTCCACTTCATCGCCGAAGAACGTGATGCGGAATCCGCGCTTGTCTTCATACGCCGGGATGATCTCCAGCGTATCGCCCCGCACGCGAAATGTGCCAGGGCGCAGTTCCATGTCGTTGCGCTGATATTGCGATTCGATCAGCTGTCGTATCAGCGCGTTGCGCCGATACAACTGTCCGATCTGCAAAACAACCGTTCCCTTGCCAAATTCTTCAGGACTTCCCAAACCGTAAATGCAGGACACAGACGCAACAACAATCACATCTTTTCGGGAAACCAGTGAAGTCGTTGCCGCCAGCCGCAGACGCTCGATTTCCTCGTTGATCTCTGTTTCTTTCTCGATATAAAGATCATGCCGTGGAACATAAGCCTCCGGCTGGTAGTAATCATAATAAGAAACAAAATACTCGACCGCATTTTCAGGAAAGAACTCTTTGAACTCAGCATAAAGCTGCGCGGCGAGGGTTTTGTTGTGCGCCATGACGAGGGCGGGCATCTGCAATTGTTCGATGATGGATGCAACAGTAAATGTTTTACCCGTCGCTGTCGCGCCGAGCAAAACCTGGTTCTTCATTCCCTTGCGGACGCCATCTACAAGCTGGGCAATCGCTTCGGGTTGGTCACCAGTCGGTTGAAATGGAGCGTGAAGCTTAAAGGTCATCGGAGCTCTTTTCTGTAAAGAACGTGCGTTCTATTATATCACCCCATTCGCAAATGATACGGCACGTCAATTACCACGCGCTCCAAACCCGATTTGCGGCGTCCATAAAGAAAAGCGGCCTTCAACAGCAACGCGGTTTGATTATGAAGCAGGTTTTGCCACCAACTGGTTGTGACAAATTCAGGCAGCACGACCACAGCCAACTGCCCGTCGTTTTGTTCCGTATCGGTCTTGTCCAGATATTCCAGCAGCGGACCAATTAATGAACGATACGGCGACGGGACAATGACCAGCGGAATATCCGGCCACCATTCCTTCCACTCTTCGCTCACGCGAGGCCCGGAGCCGGGCTCCATTTCGACGTAGACGGCAGTCACATGGGCCGAGATGGACTGTGCGAATCTCACCGCGTTGACCATGCCGCGATGCACGCCCGAAATTGGAATCACAATCCGAGCCGGGCTGACCGGCCGCAGCGAAGGAGGTAACCCATGCAATGAAAGCTGCTCGCGCACTTCCTGATAATGCAGGCGAATCCGGTGAAACGCCAATACCATAAGCGGAATCAGCAGGATTGTAATCCATGCGCCGCCCGTGAATTTGCTGATTGCCACAACGATCAGCGTTGTTCCGGTTGCCAGCGCACCGAGACCATTGATAAAGGATTTCCATGTCCAGCCGCGGCCATGCTCCTTCAGCCAGTGCAAAACCATGCCGGATTGCGAAAGCGTAAACGCCAAAAATGCACCAACCGCAAACAGCGGGACGAGCAAATGCGAATCGCCTTCGAATAAAATGATGAGCGCGGCTGTTCCTCCGCTTAACAAAACAACGCCATTTGTAAACGCCAGCCGATCACCCAGGCTGCTCAATTGACGCGGCAGGAAGCCATCCTGTGCGAGAATCGCCGCCAGGCGCGGGAAGCCTGCAAAACTTGTATTCGCCGCGACGGTCAAGATGGCAAGCGTGGCAAATTGAATAATAAAATAAAACGGGCCTGTCCCAATCAACCGCCGCGCGAGCGCGGAAAGAATCGTCTCTTGCGGCCCGGCAGTGACAACAAAGAAACGCGTCAACGCAATCGTGCCGAGAAAAAGAGTCGCCATCAGAAATGCCATAATCAGCAATGTCCGGCCGGCGTTTTTTGATTCCGGAGATTCAAAAGCGGGAACGCCATTGCTGATGGCTTCGACGCCAGTCAGTGCGGTGCTGCCAGTTGAAAAGGCATGAAGGATTAGGAAAAGCGTCAATGGTTGAAGAACAGGAATGGAAACGGCATTCAGCGGAGTCGGGCCCTCAATAAAAAGCCGGACGAGTCCTATAACAATCATGATGAGATAGGTGATAATAAAAAAATAGACGGGAACCGCCATGGCTGTCCCCGTCTCCTGCAGTCCGCGCAGGTTGAGCAGAGTAATGACCAGTAGAAGAAAAAGCGCAATGATGACGCGGTACGGCCAAAGTCCCGGAAACGCCGAAGCGATGGCCGCCACACCCGCTGTCAGGCTGACCGCCGCGTTCAGCAGATAATCTATCAACAAAGCGGCCGCCGCGATCAGTCCGGGAATCGTCCCAAGATTCGAACGCGCAACGATATACGATCCGCCGCCGTTTGGGTATGCATGAATGGTTTGAAAATAGGACAACGCAACAATCGCAAGCAGACTTCCAATCGCGATGCTGATCGGCCACGCATAAGCGAGTCCCGCTGTGCCAGCCACAACCAAACCCAGATAAATTTCCTGGTTGGCATACGCAATGGACGCCAACGCATCAGGCGAGAACGCTGCCAGCGCACGCAATTTATTCAAACGCTTATGCCCGGCAGAGATCGTTGGTAAAGCCGGACCAATAATCCAATCTTTTAGATGAGTAAGCATAAATCTCTCCTCGTGAATCCAGCACGATTATAAACTCAATAACCTGCTATACTTTTCAAAGAAAGGCAAAAGAGAATCTATGAGTGCAAAGCAAATTACCATGCAACCCAACAAACGAATCGCACTGGTGGCTCACGATAACAAGAAACAGGATTTGGTCGAATGGGCCAAGTTCAACCGGGACCTGCTCGCGCATCATGAAGTATTTGCCACCGGCACAACGGGCGAGATGCTCGAACGCGAACTTGGCTTTGAGATCATCAAACTGCAAAGCGGGCCTTTGGGCGGCGACCAGCAAATCGGCGCAATGATCGTGGATGATACGATCAACTTCCTGATCTTTTTCTGGGACCCGCTCGAGCCAATGCCGCACGACCCGGACGTCAAGGCGCTTCTCCGAATGGCCGCAGTCTGGAACATCCCGATTGCCTGTAACCGCGCCTCCGCGGATTTTATGATTTCATCTCCGCTGATGGACAGCGAATACAATCGCCTTGTCCCAGATTATGATGGCTACCGGAAACGGAAGATTCCTGTGCCTGAGGCAATGCATAAAAGTGCAAAAGCTTCCGAGTCAAAATGAATGTCACACCGCGCCGAAGATTTTAAACCGCGAAGACTGCCGAGATCGCGAAGAAAATATAAAAGGCTTTGCGCCCTTCGCACACTTCGCGGCTTGATCCAGTGTCCACCTTGGATAAATACAGGTAATCACAATGAACATCACCCAAACTTTATACACCTCCACGCGCGCGGAATGGCGGAAGTGGTTGAAGAAGAACTACAAAACAGAAAAAGAAATCTGGCTGGTGTATTACAAGAAGTCCAGCGGAAAGCCGCGCATCGAATATAATGCCGCAGTGGAAGAAGCCTTATGCTTTGGCTGGATAGACAGCAACGTCAAGAAGATAGATGAAGAAAGCCACGCCCAGCGATTCTCGCCGCGGAAACCAAAAAGCAGTTACTCACAGGCAAACAAGGAAAGATTGCGAAAACTTGTTACCGAGGGCAAAGTGATGAAGGATGTGCTCACTACTCTCGGCGATATTTCAGAAGAGAAGTTCAAAATCCCTGCCGATATTTTAAAAGCCATAAAGGCCAATAAAACAGCTTGGAAGAATTTCAAAAACTTCTCTGAAACCTATAAACGAATTAGAATTGCTTTTATTGATGGAGCAAGGAAGCGACCTGAAGAATTCAAAAAGCGATTGAATAATTTTATCAAGATGACAGAGAAGAATAAACAGTTTGGATTTGGTGGAATCGAGAAATATTATTGAATAAGCAGAAGGCAGTTTGCCATGCATCATAATCGTGAGGAAGTTATCAAACGCGCCACCCACGAGTTTAAGCTCCTTGATCATCTCGTTGCAAACTTGACAAATCAGGATTGGAAGCGACGCGTGCCCCGGCCTGAAACCAAAGATCCTTGGACTGCGAAGGATGCACTGGCTCATATCACACACTTTAAGGCAAATATTATCCGCTCCATCAAAGGACAACGCAAACCGCCCGAGGAGCGCGGGCTGAACATAACCGAAGAAAATCATGTCATCTACATGCGCTGGCGGAATCGCCCACCGCAGGAAGTCCTTGCCTGGCACAGACAAGTTCAGAAGGATTTGCTTGCGGCACTGAGAGCCGCGCCCGATGAATGGTTCACCGGCAGGGATCGCAGACCGGAATGGCCTTATGATCTTGATGCTCATTCTGCATATCACCGAATTAAAGATATTGAGCAGGCGCTGGCGGTGACAGCCCGCAAAACCAGTCGCAAGAATCCTAAAGGCAACTGAATTATTTCACCAAGATGACGAAGAAGAACAAGCAGCTTGGGTTTAAAGGGATTGACTTGATTTTATTTTGCCACTAACTCCAGCACCGCCAACAACCTCTCCATCCAATCCACATCTTTTGCAAACGTACACCAATAAGCTCCCTTGCCGCCGCGCACATCGGGACCAAGGTCGCGCAGACGTTTCCCTTCGCCGCCATCCGGCGCGGACGGATAACGCAAAACAATCTGACCTGTCTCCCAACCCACAGAGGCCAAACCCGCTTTCTCCGCGCGCAGTTTTATCCGCATTTGATAAAACAGGTTCTCGGTCATTTCCGGCAATTTGCCAAAGCGGTCATTGAATTCACTTGCCAGAGCTTGGCATTTCCTGATG
>JAJYOO010000132.1 GCA_021796155.1 Chloroflexota bacterium | reverse complement strand
TTTGGTGTATTGGTTCTAATGCTCTTTTATGCAAAATTGCAATGGTTCCCACCGGGACGTTTGTCTGATTGGGCAAATATGATTGTGACCTCTCCCGGTTTCCATCAATACACTCACATGAATACATTCGATGCGCTGCTGAATGGGCGCTTCGATATTTTCCTGGATGCTTTGCGTCATCTGGTGCTGCCTGCATTGACTCTATCCTACATTTCCTGGGCGCTGATCCTGCGCGTTACGCGTTCTTCGATGCTCGATGTAGTTCGACAAGATTATGTTACGGTTGCTCGCGCCAAGGGATTGAAAGAGCAGGCTGTAATGAACAAACATGCCCGCCCCAACGCAATGATCCCCGTAGCAACGGTTGGAGGATTGCTGCTCGTTGGCTTGATGAATGGCGTTGTCATTACGGAAACTATCTTTAATTATCGCGGTATCGGATTTTGGATCGCTCAATCTGCTTTGCAGTTGGATGTGGTCTCAGTGCTTGGCGTTGTGATGTTTGAAGCAACACTGTTGGTGCTTGCCAATCTTGCGGTAGACGTTTTGTATGCCTTCCTCGATCCGCGCATCCGTCTTTCATAGGAGGAAACAATGGCAACGATTACACCCGATATCAGAGCAAATGAGTGGACTCTTCCGCCGCAGAGCCGCGTCCCGGCTTGGCTGCGTGCCCTGTTGAAAAATCCTGCATCCATTACAGGCGTAGTGCTCATTATTGCGTTTGCTCTGGTCGCCATCTTCGCACAGCAAATTGTTGATATTGTCGAGCCAGCCACAGCACAACAAGAAATTAGTCAGAACATTGATAACCCATATATGATTCCCCGCGACGGTTTTAGTTCCGAACCGCAGCCGCCGAGTCCGAATCATATCTTTGGTACCACAGAAGGACAATTCGATCTTTTCTATGGTGTCGTATGGGGCACGCGTACCGCATTTGAAGTCGGCATCGTTATCACCGGCCTTACATTGATCATCGGTATGATCGTTGGCCTGGTTTCAGCCTACTATGGCGGCATCATTGATGAGATACTGCAGCGCATTGTCGAAATTTTTCTTGCTTTCCCATTCCTTCTTGCTGCAATCACAGCCGCGTCTGTTTTTGGACCGGTAGTGCATAGCGGCATCCTGACGGGTATCATCGCCCTGACGTTGTTTGGTTGGCCCGGTTACGCGCGCATCATACGCGGCGATGTACTGGCAATCAAGGAACGTGATTTTGTTTTGGCCGCGCGTGCCATCGGCGTGCGTGATTTTCGGATGGTAATGCGTCATATTTTGCCCAACTCCGTATATTCATTGCTCGTGGTTGCCTCGCTCGATATTGGGACTTACGTACTTTCGTTTGCTGCCTTGAGTTTTCTTGGCGTGGGAACCGAAGTTGGTTACGCTGACTGGGGACAGCTGCTTAGTTTTGCCCGCAACTGGATTCCAAGCCTGGCGACTTATTGGTACATCATTGTGTATCCGGGAGTTGCGCTTTTGCTCTATGTGCTTGCCTGGAATCTTATAGGCGATGCTTTCCGCGACGCGCTTGATCCCAAGTTGCGCGGCTTGCGTCCATAATGAAAATAAGTGGAGAACCCATTTAAAAAGGTTGGGCCTCTCTCGCGTTGAGAGAGGCTCTTGCTTGCATACGCAAATGAAACAGATGAAAGTTGCTAAACTTTTTCTTGTACTATGGTGCGTTATGTTGGGCGCGTTGTTAGTAACGACCGCTTGGTTTCCCGGGTATACGGTCTTGTCAGATGCATCATCAGCGAATGGTACGGGCACGCCCACTCCAGATCCGTTGGCGGAGCCGGCTTTACCAGCGGTCCCATCTCAAGCAGATTATGGCGCGCAGGTATACTGGTTGCATTGCATGGCATGTCACGGAAATAAAGGGCAGGGGCTTACCGCCGAATTTCGTCAACTCTATCCGCAAGATCATCAGGATTGTTGGAAATCAGGTTGTCATGGTCACCGGCCATATACAAATGGCTTTGTTCTTCCAACAGTTGTCCCACCGTTGATCGGTAACAGTGTTTTGGATAATTTCTCTACCGCAGCGGCATTATATAATTTCATCAGCAATGCCATGCCTTTTCAGGCTCCGGGTTCGCTTAATAGCACACAGTACTATCAGATCGTTGCCTTTCTCCTTCGTCAGAATGGACTTCGGAACAGCACAACAGAGATTGATGCGTCCAATGCCGCGCAGATTCCAATTGTTATGAAGGGAGGTACAACTGCCCCTACTGTACAACAACCTCCTGCTCAAAAAACGAACGAAGGTGTGCCTTGGATTATCTTTGCAGGATTCGTATTAATCATCCTTATCTTGCTTATAATTTTGGCTTTTCGAAACAAAGCAAAAGGTGCTGGCTTAAAGTAAACGATTTGTGGAATGAGATGCATCTCATCACTAATGTGTACGCTGTCATAACTAAATGCATCCGTGCTTCTTTTGTGTTCAAAGAAATAAAGCATAACGTACTGATTCGACCTTTGTTTTTTTTGAGCTTAGATTGATCAGCGAGTCGTTCGGTGGCAGTCAATTACGCCGAAAATTTTTGTGTGTTAAGATTGGTGGGCTTATCGGTTGAACGCGTGTCAGATTGTTGAGGATTGAAAATGGGCGAAAAATCCATGCTGTGCGAAAAAGTTATGAGCAACACAGAATAACCTCATAATAGCAGCGTAAAATCCTGATTTATAACCGCTCAAGTGTTCGAGCATACGATTGGTATACGATTGTACTTATTTGACGGTCAAGTGAAATAAGGTATAATCGGTTTAGCTGGGCAGGAAATACAGTTTTTTGCACCAGTAAATCCAAATTCTGAAGGAGCGTAGATGCCCGGTCTATTGCTCGATGTACAAAACCTCGAAACTACTTTCAAAACTCCTGATGGAGTTGTTCATGCGGTGAACGGGGTCTCGTTTGGTCTGAAAGAGGGAGAGACGTTGGGGGTGGTGGGAGAGAGCGGTTGTGGCAAGAGCGTAACAATGTTGTCAGTGTTGCGCTTGATTTCATCGCCACCCGGAAAAATAGTAGCAGGTGAAGCTTTATTCCTTGGAAAAGATTTGCTAAAAATGTCAAGTGAGGATATTCGTCATGTGCGCGGCGCGCAGATCAGTATGGTTTTTCAGGATCCGATGACATCGCTCAATCCTGTATTGACCATCGGTCGCCAGTTGACAGAACCATTGATGCTACATATCGGCATGAACCAGAAACAGGCGGAGTCCCGCGCTGCTGAATTATTAAGCATGGTTGGAATCCCCAATGCCAAAGAACGCTTGAATGATTATCCTCACCAGTATTCAGGCGGCATGCGTCAGCGTGTGATGATAGCGATGGCACTCTCCTGTAATCCGCAGATATTGATTGCTGATGAGCCGACCACCGCTTTGGATGTGACCATACAGGCGCAAATTACGGACCTCGTGAAACGATTGCGCGATGAGTTGGGCATGGCAATTATTTGGATCACTCATGACCTGGGCGTGGTGGCGGGACTTGCTGAACGTGTCATTGTGATGTACGGCGGCTACATCATTGAGGAGTCTCCAGTACGAGAACTATATGCCAACCCGCAACATCCTTATACGATTGGTTTGCTGGGCAGCCTGCCGCGTGTTGACGAGGACGAAAATTCCCGCCTGTTCTCGATAGAAGGCGCTCCGCCAGTGCTTTACGAAAAGCCAACGGCTTGTCCTTTTGCTCCGCGCTGCAAGTGGGCTATGGAGAAGTGTTGGAAGGAAAATCCCGCATTGCTGGATGTCGGTCCAGATCACAAAGCGGCTTGTTGTGTGGATACCAAAACCGGGAGATATCGCTCATGAATGCCGACAATGATGCTTTGTTGCGTGTTGAAAATTTGGTAATGCATTTCCCGATATTCCGCGGCGTTATCCAACGACAGGTGGGCGCCGTCCATGCTGTGGATGGAGTTTCCTTTGACGTTAAACGCGGCGAGACGCTTGGATTGGTGGGCGAGTCCGGTTGTGGAAAGTCCACTACGGGCCGCACCATTTTACAGCTTTATAAGCCTACATCTGGACGCGTTTATTACGATGGTACTGACTTGACGGCGTTGAAACGGGAAGAAATGCGATGGATGCGCCGTGAGATGCAGATGATCTTTCAGGACCCGTATGCCAGTTTGAATCCGCGTATGACCGTGGAGCAAATCGTTGGCGAACCATTGATAGTTCACAATGTAGCGACGCGCACTGAGATCCGGGAACGCGTCGAGCATCTGCTGGAACTGGTCAAATTGAATCCGTCATTTGCAAGTCGGTATCCGCACGAATTTTCCGGGGGCCAGCGCCAGCGCATCGGTATTGCCCGCGCTCTTGCATTGCAGCCTTCATTTATTGTCTGCGATGAGCCTATATCTGCGCTGGATGTTTCGATTCAAGCGCAGGTGATCAACCTGTTGCAGGAATTGCAACAACAGTTCAATCTCACTTATCTGTTCATTGCTCACGATCTTTCGGTAGTGCGCCATATCAGCAAACGCGTGGCCGTTATGTATTTGGGTGTGATCGTTGAATTGGCTGAACGCAAGGATTTGTATTCGCATCCGTTGCATCCATACAGCCAGGCTCTGCTCTCCGCGGTCCCGGTTCCTGATCCTGTAATTGAGTCGCGGCGCAAACGTGTTATATTGGAAGGTGACGTCCCCTCTCCAGTGAATCCGCCTTCGGGGTGCCGTTTCCGCACGCGTTGTCCGATTGCGGAGGCGGTTTGCTCACAGGATCGGCCCGAATTCCGTGAGCTGAGGTCGGGCCATTTTGTGGCGTGCCATTTCGCGGAGAGGTTCGTGCAGTAGAGATTTGGAAAGGAGGTGATCGCTTAGCAGTAAAGAAAATGTGAGTTTTTCAGTCTGTTGGCCCAAAATTCACTTTCAATTTGTGAGGAGAAGCAAGATGCGTAAAACTTTTGTTTTACTGAGTTTGTTAATCGCGCTGAGCGTTGTGTTGTCCGCCTGCGGCGGCACGCCGACCCCAGCTCCCGCTGCGACCCAAGCTCCAGCAGCGACCGAAGCCCCAACATTAGCGCCTACTGAAGCCCCGGTTGCCAATCCGTATATTGGCTCCGGCGTGTTGGACGGCAATGGTGTTCCCCCAGATTTCTTCGCTGATGTAAATGTCCGCAAAGGCTTTAGCTATGCCTTTGACTGGGATACCTATATCAATGATGTTTACAAGGGTGAGGCAGTTCAGTCATTGGAACTCTCACTCCCAGGTATGCCCGGTTACGATCCGAATGCTCCGCATTACACCATGGACCTCACCAAAGCTGCGGACGCGTTCAAGGCTTCGACCTTGAAGTCGCCTGATGGCAAATCGCTCTGGGATGTTGGTTTCCGCATTCAGATGCTGTACAACCAGGGCAATACCACTCGCCAAACCGTGGCTGAAATCTTGGCCGCAAACTTGTCCCAGATCAACGACAAGTTCCAGGTCGAGGTTTTGGGTTTGCCGTGGCCGGCTTATCTGGCTGCTCAACGCGCTAGTCAAATCCCGATCATGACCGCGGGCTGGCTCGAAGATATTCATGACCCAGCCAACTGGTATCAGCCTTATACGGTTGGTGCCTATGGCGGTCGCCAGAACATGCCCGCCGATTTGCAGGCTCAATTCAAGCCGCTGTTGGATCAGGGCGTAGGCGCAACCACTCCTGATGCGCGCGCTCCTTTCTATCAGCAGATCAACCAGTTGTACTATGACCAGGTTCCTGGCATTCCGCTTGTGCTTGCCACGAGCCATGCTTTTGAACAGCGTTGGGTGCAGGGCGTCGTCCGCAACCCGATCTATCCTGGCTTCGACTTCCAGCCTATTACCAAGACTGCAGGTGCCAAGAATCCGACCACCTTCACTTATGCAACGATCGGTGATGCGGATACCCTTGATCCTGCTCTGGCTTACGACACGGCCAGCGGCGAAGTTATCCAGAATATTTACAACACGCTGGTTTTCTATGATGGTGACAAGCCTGGTACCTTCGTCCCCATGCTGGCTTCTGAAATGCCAACAGTCTCTTCGGATGGAAAGACCTATACCTTCAAGCTTCAGTCGGGCGTAACGTTCTCGAACGGCGATCCGCTGAAGGCCTCTGATGTTGCCTATTCGTTCGTGCGCGGCCTGTTGCAGGGCGGCGGCGCTTCTCCGCAGTGGCTGCTCTCTGAGCCGTTCTTCGGCGTAGGCAATCAGGATGTAGCCTACATGTTGGATTCCACCGGCGCTCTTGTGGATGATGCTGCCAACCTTCAGAAGGTTGATCCTGCCAAGCTCAAGGCTGTTTGCGATAACCTCAACAAACAGATTGTGGCCGATGACACTGCCAATACTGTTACCATGACCCTGGCTCAGCCATGGGGCCCATTCCTGGCCACCATTGCTCAGTCTTGGGGCTCTATCATGGATGCTAAGTGGGTGGCGGCGCAGGGTGGTTGGGATGGTTCCTGCGATACCTGGCAGAAGTTCTACGGAATCACATCTGCCGACGATCCGCTTTCCAAGGTTGCCATGGGTACCGGTCCGTTCATGTTGGATCACTGGACAGCTGGTCAGGAAATCGTTCTGACCAAGAATCCCTGA
>JAJYOO010000131.1 GCA_021796155.1 Chloroflexota bacterium | reverse complement strand
TTTCTGGAGTTCGGGATGCATACACTTACTTGCCCGACTCAACAGAAGGTTTTTTGACTGCCGAAAACCTGGCCGCACGCATGGCCGCCGCAGGTTTCAAGAACATCAACTTCAAACGACTGATGTTTGGCACGATTGCAATTCATCACGGAGAAAAATCATGACAGGACAAAGCATCAGACAACCCAACTCGCGCATGTGTTTTATTTGTGGGATGGAAAACCCGGTGGGCCTACATTTGCACATTTACGAAACCGAACCGGGCATTGTGGAATCGACATACATCGCGCCTGAACATTTTCAAGGTTATCCCGGCGTTTTGCATGGCGGCATCGTCGCCGCGATCCTCGATGAACTCAGCGGACGCGCACACATGGGCTCCGATCCAGATAATCCGCGCTTCATGTTCACCGGCAAACTTGAAATCAAATATCGTAAGAACGTGCCGATTGGCAAGCCGTTGAAAATTGTCGGCAAGGCCGGAAAGCTGAGGAGCAAAATAGCCGTGGCCTGGGCAGGCATTTACGATGCCGAGACGAACGAACTCCTCGCCGAAGCCAATGCTCTGCACATCAATGTTCCGGAAGATCAATTTGATACGTCGAGGCTTCCGCAGTTGGGGTGGAAAGTTTACCCGGACGATTAAAATAGAATTTGTCAGACAGGTATCCTGTATAATACAGGATACCTGTTCTTTTTTGGAGCAAATTATGATCACTGCATATCATCGTCCCCAAAATCTTGACCAAGCCCTCGAACTTCTTTCACATCCAAATACATTTCCTCTCGGCGGAGGGACGCTTCTTTCTCACCGACAATCTGATTCCGTTGAAGTCGTTGACCTTCAAGCCCTCGGCCTGAACTCGTTAAAGAAAAGCGGAAATAATCTTGAGATCGGTGCGACCGTGACACTTCAACAATTGTTTGAAGATGCAAATTGCCCCGCCGCGTTGAAGTCCGCGCTGAAACTCGAAGCACCGCTCAACCTTCGCAATGCGGCAACCGTCGCAGGGACAATCGTTGTCTGCGATGGACGATCTACTTTCGCTACAGCCTTGCTTGCGCTGGACGCAAAATTAACAATCCTCAATCCAAAATCTAAAATCGAAAATCTAGGAGATTTCCTCCCTCTTCGTCGGCGCGGACTCATCGCGTCCATCGCAATTCCTTTGAATGTAAAGTTTGCGTTTGAATATGTCGCGCGCACACCCGCGGACAAGCCCATCGTCTGCGTTGCTCTGGCTCAATGGCCCTCCGGTCGGACACGCCTCGCGGTCGGCGGATATGGCAAAGCACCAATTCTCGCCATGGACGGCACCGAAGCCGAAGGCATTGAAGCCGCAGCACGCAACGCTTTCCATGAAGCGAAAGATGAATGGGCCAGCGCGGAATATCGTCAGGATGTTGCCGCGACGCTGGCGAAGAGATGTCTAGAAAATCTATGATTGAAGTCTGGTATATTCGACACGGCGAAAGCGAAGCGAATGCAGGACAAGCAACCGAAACGCCTGAAGCTATTGGCTTAACCAAACTCGGCAAAGAACAGGCAGATAAAGTTAGCATTGCTTTTGAAAAAGTGCCGAATCTAATTATTACATCAAAATACAAGCGCGCTATTCAGACCGCCCAACCAACCGCTCAGCGTTTTCGAGATATTGCTGTTGAAACATGGCCAGTCCACGAATTTACTTATTTATCACCAGCCAAGCTGGGCAATACCACACAACAGGAACGCAAGCCATTATCCCAAGCTTATTGGGAAAAATGTGATCCAGCTTTTATTCACGGCGAAGGAGCCGAGTCATTTGAGAGGTTCATAAGTCGCGTCAAGAATTTGCAAGAACAGATAATAAATACCGACAACAAATTTGTCGCCGTCTTCTGTCATGGCTTCGTAATCAAAACATTGCTTTGGGCAAATTTACTTGGCACGTTTAAAACTTCGTCCGAGTATATGAGAAATTTTTACAGTTTTCATAACTCGTTTGATTTTCCCAATTGTGGAATTATCAAAGCAGAATACCAATTCGCTAAAAAGCTCTACAGCGGAATAATCACAGATCACTTGAATTAAGGGAACTCGTCAGAATGAAATCTAATCGTTGGATCATCCTCGGTATTCTCGGTTGTATTCTCGTTGCTGCCATTGGTTATTTATGGGGCACGGGCATGATCAATTCGCTTTACGCGTTCCGCTCGCCGCTGAAAAATAATCCGCCCGCGCCGGGGCAGCCGCTCGGCAAGCCGCTCACCCGCCGCGTCGTTTTTGTTTTGATCGACGCGCTGCGCGATGACACGTCACACAAAACAAATGTGATGCCATTCCTGAATCAATTGCGTTCTGAAGGCGCGTGGGCAACGGTTCATAGCCGCACGCCGTCTTATTCCGAGCCAGGTTACAGCGTGCTGATGATCGGCGCATGGCCGGATGTCTCCGATGGCCCGGCGATGAATCTCGATTATGCCGACATTCCAACCTGGACGCAGGACAATCTTTTCAGCGCCGCGCATCGCGGCGGACTAAAGACCGCCGTCTCCGGTTATTACTGGTTCGAAAAATTGATTCCGCAAAACGCGGTGGACGCGTCTTTCTACACGCCCGGCGAAGATCGAGTCGCCGATGTGGATGTGGTCAATCACGCGCTGCCGTGGCTGCAAAGCGGCGATTATCAATTGGTTTTGATTCACATTGACCAAGTGGATTATGCCGGACATCACGAAGGCGGACCTCAATCACCGAACTGGGACGCGGCCGCAACGCGCGCCGATGATCTGCTCAAACAAATCGTCTCAACTCTGGACCTCAAGCAGGATACCGTTTTAGTTGTATCCGATCACGGACAGATTGACCGCGGCGGCCACGGCGGTCAAGACCCGATTGTTTTGGTCGAACCGTTTGTTTTGGCTGGTGCAGGCGTCAAACCCGGACAATATCCCGACATTCAACAAGCTGATGTCGCGCCGACTGTCGCCGCGCTGCTCGGCACGAATATTCCTGCAACCGCGCAAGGCTTTGTGCAAACATCCATGCTGAATCTCACGCCAGATCAATTAGCAACTATCAATGCCGCACAAACCGCGCAGAAGTCTCAATTGATGACTGCATATGAAAAAGCAATTGGCAATCCTGTGCAACCGACGTCAGACACGCCGTCAGCCATGATCCAAGCAATGGACTCAGCAAAAGCCAATCGTCTGACGGCTGAGCGGATCCCACGTTCGGTGCTGGCAATCATCCTTGCGCTGATTCCGGCCGCGGTCCTGGTTTGGAAGCGCAACCGAAAAGTCGCGTGGTTCTTAGGTGGTGCCATCCTATATGTCATCCTGTTCAATTTTGGTTATGCTGTTGTCGCAGGACGGACATATTCGCTGAGTTCCGTTGCAAGCTCAACGGACATCATTGTCTTCACCGCAGGAACCGCCACAACGTCGCTGGCATTATCGTGGCTGGCTTTGACGTACGCGCTGGACTGGCTTCATTCAGCGCCGCGCCAGGCCGCGGAAAGCGTGCTGGCCTTTACATTTGTCACGATTTATTTGTTGTCCCTGCCAATCTTGTTGAGCTTCGCCATCAACGGCGCGCTCGTCACGTGGACAACGCCTGAAATGGCAAGTATGTTTCTTGGCTTTTTGTCACTGCTGCAAGCATTGATCGTCGCCATCGTTGGTTTGATTTTGACCGGCATAACATCATTGATTGCATCCATTAACGGTCGAAGGAAATCAAAAGTTTCCGGCTAGCTTTTATGACATCCACAACGCCACAGCCAACATCAACGATTTTAAATTGGGCAGAAAAAATATTCAGGGCTTTGGTTATTTTTTTCTGTGTGGCGTTCATTGCGATTGATCTTTTCATCATTCTTTCACGGATGTTTTATCCATACCAGCTAGAGTGGATGGAAGGCGCGTCGCTGGTCGAAGTGAACCACATTCTTCAAGGCCGGATTTTATATCTGCCTCCATCTGTTTATTTCGTCCCGCTGATTTATCCGCCGATCTACTTTTATGCGTCGGCGGGGCTTGCAAAACTCATCGGCCTTGGATTCGGCGCGCTGCGGCTGGTCTCTTTTCTGTCATCGTTGATTTGTGCAATTGTTCTTTACGCGGCGGTTTATAGAAAGACAAAAAATAGATTTGCCGGATTCCTAGCCGCTGGAAGCTTTGCCGCCGCTTTCATGCTGACCGGTCAATGGTTCGACATTGCCCGCGTCGACATGCTGGCCGCGGCTTTTTCCATTCTGGGAATTTATTTTGCCAGGGACCGGGATCACGAGCCCGCGCCGATCACGGCCCTGCTGGCCGGAATCATTTTTGCGCTCGGATTCATGACCAAGCAAAGCGCGCTTGGCGTGGCTCTTGCTGCAATCCTTTATCTTCTGATCTTCAAGTGGCAGCGCGCCTTCTGGCTGACGATTTCCTTCGTCATCGCAACCGGATTCATTTACAGCATGTTCTGGCTTGATAGCGCGGGCTGGATCAATTATTATCTTTTCACGATCCCGCGCGCCCACGCGTTCAGCTTCGAGATCGGACGGATGGTCAGCGTACTGGTCGGCCAACTCGCGCCGGTTTCAATTTTGCTGTTCGCGGGACTTTTTCCGTTTATTTTGTCGCCTCGAAAAACATTCGCAGACCGTGACCATCGTTATTATCTGGTGATGGCCGGCGCGTTGGTTGCAACCAGCGTCATTGGACGTCTGAACGCATTCTCCGGGCCAAATGTTTATGTGTCAACTTATTTAGGCATCGCCCTGCTCGTCGGCTTGGAAGCCGGATGGCTTTTGGAGATAGTTCAACAATCCAATTTGCGAAAGTTTGCCGTGCCATTGATTGTGTTGGAGTGGATTCTAATTTCCGGCCAATTTGCGTTTTTGATTCCTACATTCATTCAAACGAAGACAATTCCAACACAGCAGGATAAAGCAACCGGCGACGCGCTGGTCGAGAGAATCAAAAATTACAGCGGTGACGTACTAGCGCCGGATGTAAATTATTTAACTTTATACGCCGGAAAAACGCCCTATTATAATGAGATGGCAATGTCCGAGATTCGCGGCGAAGGCAACCTGTATCCGATGCCGGAATGGACGGCCATCGAAGCGCAGATTAACACGTTGATCCACGCGCCGACCACCAGCACCATCATCGTAGATTTTCTTCCGCCGCTCGACAATCTTGTCTCGGATTGCAGACAGCAATCCATCACATATCCAAACAAAACGATATTTACGCCGGTCGCGGGCCCGCCCAACGCACGGCCAAATATCATCATCACCTGCAATTAAAGTTAGGAGCAAAGATGAATCTCGAATTGAAGATCAATTCTGTTTCGCACAATATTGAAGTTGAGCCGCACGAAACTTTGTTTTCCGCCATTCGCAGACTCGGTTATTACGGAATCAAATTTGCCCAAGGAGATGGTCTAACCGGAGCCGATACTGTTCTGCTCGACGGCAAGCCGGTCAACGCGGGATCACTGCTGGCCGCGCAAGCCGATGGTCACAACATCGTCACGATTGAAGCGCTCGGCGAACATCCCGATCAGGGCTGGAAGAAGACTGAAGGCTTGCATCCGCTGCAACAAGCGTTCGTTGAAACAGGCGCAATCCAATGCGGATACTGCACACCCGCACAAATCCTTGCCGCGAAAACTTTGCTCGATAAGAATCCGAATCCAACCGAAGAAGAAGTGCGCGAGGCAATTTCCGGTGTGTTGTGCCGATGCACCGGCTATCTCAAACCGGTACAAGCTGTTTTACGCGCCGCGGCCATCATGCGTGGCGATGAACCCGTCAATTGGGATTCGGTTAACTGGGATTTTGGCAAACCGCCCGAAACAAATCCAGAGACATCGGCATCACCGAGCGATCAATTTGCAAATATTTTGACTAAACCCAAAGTTGTTGTCACACCGCAGACGCAGTCATGGCAAGTGGTTGGCAAGCCCGAAAAGAAAGTGGACGCGGTCAAACTTGTCCAAGGCAAACCAGCTTTCACAGCAGACATCGAAAAGCGCGGCATGTTGGTTGCGAAAGTTTTGCACAGTCCATATGCACACGCACGCATCAAAAAGATTGACGCGAGCAAGGCCAAAGCCTTGCCAGGCGTCGCCGCGGTGCTGACATGGCAGGACATCCCGCGCGTCGTTTGGTCAACCGCGGGTCAGTCCGATCCGATTCCGGGTCCGCTCGATACGTTCTCGCTGGATAACAAAGTCCGCTTCGTTGGCGACCGCGTGGCTTTCGTCGCAGCCGAGACCGCTGAGATTGCGGAAAAAGCATTGATCCTGATCGAAGTCGAGTATGAACCACTGCCCGCGATTCTGGATTCATCCGATGCAATGAAACCAGGCGCGGCCAAAATCCATGAAGAACCGGAATATGTTAACTTTGGGGATTCAGATCCGAGTCAGAATCTCGCCGCGAAAATCCGCATTGACATCGGCGATGTGGAAAAAGGATTCAAAGACGCGGATCGAATTTTCGAAGCCGAATATGAAGTGCCGAAAGTCCAGCAGGTTTCGATTGAGCCGCATGTGGTCGTGACCTATTGGGACGAAGACGACCGCCTGGTCATCCGCACTTCGATCAGGATCAATGC
>JAJYOO010000004.1 GCA_021796155.1 Chloroflexota bacterium | reverse complement strand
CCGTCATTCATTGAAACAGTGATGACATCAAACGCTTCAATATCTGGATTCATCCCCTGGCGTACAGCTGTGACCTTTCCGTGCTTCCAATCCAAAGCCGGAAACACCAATTCATCGCCTTCAGCATATTTTTCTTTTGGAAAATATGTCTTTCCGCCTGCCTGCCGTTGTTTTACCAGCGCATCGCGTTCAGCTTTGATGCGGGTTGCCACAAATACTACGGCCAAATCATGCGCGGTCAATGGCGTTTCGATTTCGAACAGATGTGTATGCAGTGATTCAACGTCTTGCTTGGTGATTTGGAGATTCTTCCAGTAATCAGCTGGTAATGAAAAATTGCGTGCCATAGAGTCCTTGTTGCTGTGGAATGCACTAACGTGCTTTGTAATTATACACTACCTTCCAGTCGCACCTTCAATTCCAGATGTTTTTTTACGTAAAACATTGCATCAACGTTATGAATCTCATCTCCGAACAGACAAAGCGCGTGAGACATTCTTTATAATCTTGTGAAATATAGAAATTCAATTGATGAAACGCCAATAGGTTGCCGCCATCAGAGATAAAGATCAACTTTTCTTCTGCGGTGGCAATCAAGCCGTCCATAAATTTGAACATTGCACTTCATGAACATATAAAAGCCGACATTGCATCGTTCATATAACTTGAAACCAGCACATTTAGGAACCCACCCATCCGCAAATTGATTCGAATTTCCCGAAGAACGTTTTATCGCGTTGAGTATCAACAACGATGGCCGTAAAACAGATCATTGAATAACGATCAAGAAATTAGCTTTCGCCTTGAATCGACCATTATGATGTATGTCATCGCTTCTTGTGTAAATCATTCCTTGACGCGCCTATTTTGCGGGATTATACTACAATCCTAAGAATTATCAGATTAATCAGACAGTATGCTTCGCGAACGACTTTCCTTCGATATTTCTGAGTTCCTCCATTACCTTGCTTCCCATAAAGAAGCCGATAGCGGACTCCCCTCTCTGGCCGACTTGGCGTCCGAACTTGGCATCAGCGTCGCCGCGTTGCGGGAACAGCTTGAAGTGGCGCGCGCGCTCGGTTTGGTGGAAGTCCGGCCGCGCACCGGAACGAGGCGTCTTTCCTATACGTTTACACCAGCCGTCCGGCAAAGTCTGCGCTATGCGCTGGCGCTCAACGATGGTCACTTCCAAAAATTTTCCGAACTGCGAAACCATATCGAGTCCGCATATTGGAATGAAGCAGTCCAAAAGTTAAACAAGGAAGATAAACAAGAACTCCAAGCGTTGATTGCGCGCGCAAAAGAAAAATTAGCCGGCACACCTGTGCAAGTTCCCCATGAAGAACATCGCAATCTGCATTTATTAATCTATAGCCGCCTCGACAACCCATTTGTGACCGGCATTCTCGAAGCGTATTGGGATGCATACGAGGCAGTCGGATTGAATATGTATGCAGGCAGCATTGATTATTTGAACGAAGTCTGGGGTTACCATGCCCAGATGGTTGAAAGTATTTGCAATAGAGACTATGAGACCGGCCTCGTCGCGCTGATCAAGCATATTGATTTGCTCGCCCAGCGTCCGTCTTAAATCCAAAGGAGAATCATGGCTAGTAAAGTTGTAAACGATTTTTCTATCATCGTTGGCACAGTGAACGGCTCCGGCAGTTCTACAGCCAACAACACCATCTTGCGCGCGCTCTTCAAGATGGGTATTCCTGTTTCGGGAAAGAATCTTTTCCCATCGAACATTCAAGGTTTGCCGACGTGGTACACGATCCGCGCCAGCAAGGATGGATTCACGGCCCGGCGCGATGAGCAGGAAATTGTAGTAGCAATGAATCCCGCATCGTTCGCGCGGGACCTGGCATCGGTCGTGCCCGGCGGAGCATTCTACTACGCTGACGACATTAAGCAGCCCGTCACACGCACGGACATTGCGGTTTATCCGATGCCTGTCAAGCAGATCGTCAAAAGCGATCCGAATGTCCCATCGGATTACCGGGATCTGGTTGGCAACATGGTTTACGTCGGTGTTCTTGCAGCCATGCTTGGCATTGACATCAACGCAATCCAAGCCGCGTTGGATTTCCATTTCAAAGGCAAGCAAAAGCCAATTGACATGAACTTCAACACAGTCAAGGCCGCGGCAGAATGGGCAAAAGCCAATCTTGCAAAGAAGGATCCATTCTACGTTGAAGCGATGAATAAGACCGAAGGTTTGATCATGGCGGATGGCAATACGGCTGCCGCAGTCGGTTCGATCTTCGGAGGTATGCAATTCGCAGCGTGGTATCCGATCACACCTGCATCTTCATTGGCTGAATCGTTGAATGAATATTTGCCAGAACTCCGCAAGCGCGAAGACGGCAAACATACGTATGCCGTCGTGCAGGCCGAAGATGAACTGGCCGCCATCGGCATGGCTATCGGCGCAGGCTGGAGCGGACTCCGTTCCATGACATCCACGTCCGGGCCGGGCTTGAGCTTAATGACCGAATTTTCCGGGCTGGCTTATTATGCGGAAATCCCGGTCGTGGTTTGGGATGTGCAACGCATCGGTCCGTCCACCGGATTGCCGACGCGCACATCGCAAGGCGATTTGACCTTTGTCAACTTCATGGGCCACGGCGACACGCAACAAATCATCCTTCTGCCCGGCAATGTCAATGAATGTTTTGAATTTGGCTGGCGCGCCTTCGATGTTGCCGAACACATGCAAATGCCGGTTTTCGTTTTGAGCGACCTCGACATGGGCATGAACCAATGGATGAGCAAACCATTCGAATACCCCAAAACACCAATGGACCGCGGCAAAGTTTTATGGGAAAAAGACCTTGAAGAACTCAAAGGCAATTGGGGCCGCTATCTCGACAAAGATGGTGATGGCATTCCCTACCGAACATTTCCGGGCAACAAGAGTCCAATGAGCTCCTACTTCACGCGCGGAACCGGTCATGACGAATATGCAAAATATTCAGAAGATGCATCCATGTGGCAGTGCAATATGGAACGTCTCAAGAAGAAATACAATACTGCAAGAGCATTTGTCCCGAAGCCGGTGCTTCACTCCATGAAAGGTGCGACTGTTGGCATTATCGGATTCGGCTCGACCGAAGCCGCGATTCTCGAAGCTCAACATCAGCTCAGCGCGGAGCATGGCATCCAGGCAGATTTCCTGCGCGTACGCGCTCTGCCCTTCACAGACGAGGTCGCCGCGTTCATCAAGAAGTACGATCAGATTTTCGTCGTCGAAATGGATCGCGATGGGCAGTTGAATCAACTGCTCACAATTGAATATCCAGAGTTTGCGACGAAGTTCAAATCGGTCGCATTCGGCGATGGAATGCCCGCCTCGGCGAAATGGGTACGCGAAGGCATCCTGGCTAAGTTCGAAACGGTCAGGCCATCAGCGGCGAAGAAAGCTGTGAAAACGGCAGCCGCTACAAAATCCCGGAAAGTAGCAAAGCCGAAGAAAGTCGCGGCAAAATCAAAAGCAACATCCAAGAAATCCAATGGTAAGAAGTAAAGAGAGGAGTTAACGAAATGACCACAACACTCCCCATGGCTGGAACAGGTGCCCAGGTAAATCTGGCCGGGCTGACAAAAAACGATTATCGCGGCGCGCCGACAACGCTTTGCCAGGGCTGCGGGCACAACTCGATTGCGAACCAAATCGTCAGCGCGTTATACGAATTGAACGTAGTGCCGGAAAATGTTGTGAAGTTCAGCGGCATCGGCTGCTCGAGCAAATCGCCAACGTATTTCCTAAACCGCTCATTCGGATTCAACGGTTTACATGGGCGTATGCCGTCTGTCGCGACAGGCGCATTGTTTGGCGATCAGTTCCTCAAAGGCATCGGCGTTTCGGGCGACGGTGACTCGGCCAGCATCGGCATGGGACAGTTTAAACATGTCGTCCGAAGAAATGTCAATATGGTGTACATCATCGAGAACAATGGCGTGTACGGTTTGACCAAAGGTCAATTCTCTGCGACTGCCGAAGTTGGCTTGAAATTGAAGAAGCAGGGAACCAACGAATACATGCCGGTTGACATTTGCATGGAAGCGCTTGCTTCCAACGCAACGTTCGTGGCGCGTTCCTTCGCAGGCAATCCGAAACAGGTCAAAGAATTGCTAAAAGCCGCGCTGGCGCACGACGGGCTTGCTGTGTTGGATATCGTCAGTCCATGTGTGACTTTCAATAACCAAGACACTGCTTATCATTCTTACACGTGGGGCAAGGATCACGAGGAACCGCTTCATAACATTACTTACGTTGCCCCACGCAATGAGATCATTCTCGAAGAAGAGATGAAGGAAGGCGAAGTCCGTGAAGTGACCATGCACGATGGTTCAATTATCATCCTGAAGAATCTGGACAAGGCCTACGATCCGACCAGCCGCTTCGAAGCTTTACGCGTGATGGAAGAAGCGCAGCGCAACAACTGGCTTGTGACTGGATTGCTCTATGTGGACACAAGCAAACCATCGCTGACTGAACAATACAATCTGGTGGATACTCCGCTCAACCGCCTCGGCGACGCGGACCTTCGTCCGGATCCCGCTATGATTGACAAAGTTAACGCTTTGATGTTCTAACCGCCAATGGATAAGAAAGCGCGCTTGAACAGCGCGCTTTCTTTTTTAAACTTATGGCGTTGATGAGGGTGTAACCGTAGAAGTTGGTGTAAACGTGGGCGTGGGTGTTGGCGGCGGATTGAAGATTTGCAGGTTAGATAAATCATAGTTCGGATCAATCTGCAAATCTTGCTGATATATCCAGCATGGATCATGATAGATCGGGTCGCTGACGATCCACCAACCGGGGATGCTTCCCTTGCCAAGCAACATCACGCGCGTGCCAGTATGAATAGCGCTCGACACAACATACACCGGGCCGGGACCCAGCCAGCACAATGTGTCGTTAATTACCAGCGGATTCTGCGCGGTGGCTATGGGAATTGGTATTGTGGTATTGGTTGAAGTTGAAGCGGGCGTGAATGTTTCTGTCGGAGTAATCGCCGCTTGAGCAGTCGCAGCTTCGGCGGTTAATGCCGTGAATGTTTCGATTACCATCGTTGCAGCCGTCACAGGACCATTGGTTTGCACGCCAATATTACAGGCCAGGATTGTAATTAACACGAAGAGGCTGCAAGCGAGCAGATACAATTTTCGAGTTTTCATCTTTCCTCCAATCCAAGTCAATCATCAAGATTGGCAAAAATATTATACCAACGCCCGCGCGTCTCGACGCGACTTATTGCTTTATACTTGCACCGTGATTCAGATAACTCCTTCCCTTTTTATTGATGAACGCGAGCTAACTTTTGACTTTATCCGCGCTAGTGGGCCGGGTGGACAAAATGTCAACAAAGTCGCGAGTGCTGTCCAATTGCGATTCGACATTGCGCGATCTGAATCGATATCTGGGGAAGTCAAGACACGATTATTCAAGATCGCTGGTCACCGCGTCACCACAGATAGAATCTTGATTATCGAAGCGAAGCGTTATCGGACGCAGGAACAAAATCGCGAGGATGCCATTCAGCGATTCAGCGAGCTATTGAGAAAGGCGTCAGCGAGGCCAAAGTCTCGAAGAAAAACGAAACCGACCGCGGCGTCCAGAGAGAAACGGCTTCAGATCAAAAAGCGAAGAGGAGAAGTCAAGCGGGCTCGATCAAAAGCATCTGAAGACTCTTGACGCCATCATGTCTTCCCATTATCACCAAGTCGATTTCAAAACGCGTCAGATATAATCGGGCGGATGACAAACACACAATTTCTTCGCGGACTCTTTTCCGGACTGGCAGCGGCTTCCATTTGGGGCGGAATGTATGTGGTAAGCAAAGTGGTGCTCGATGTAATTCCTCCGTTTACGTTATTGACACTGCGTTTATTGCTCGGCATTCTGACATTGGGAATCGTGATCGCTTTTCGTCCAAAAATAACTTTGACGAAACAACAAGTTTGGAATATTTTTCTCGTCGGTGTTGTTGGATATGGAATCTCACTCGGATTTCAATTCGTCGGCACGAAGCTTTCCACCGCGTCCAACGGCTCTCTCGTGACTTCTGCCACACCGGCGTTCATTTTGATTTTTGCCCCTTTTTTACTGAATGAAAAGCCAACAATGCGTCGCGTGGTTGCATTGATCATTTCCACATTGGGCGTCGTCGCGGTGATCGACCCACGCACGGCTGAATTATCGCCGACGCTATTTTGGGGAAATATGTCATTATTGGCCGCCGCACTGACGTGGGCCTTGTATTCAGTACTGGTCCGTAAAGTCACGCAAACGGCGGATGTCTTCACGCCAACCGCGATCATGTTGGCGGGCGGATTGCCATCGAGCATTTTGTTCAGCGCGTGGGAAATCAAAACGGAAGGAATTGGCTTGATCACGCCCGGCATTATCGGCGGGATACTGTTTTTGGGAATCATTTCCACCGCGATTGCGATGTTCCTTTGGAATTACGCTTTTGCTGAATTACCAGCCGCGGTTGCATCTTTGACTTTTTTCGCGCAGCCAGTCGTCGGAATTCTTCTGGGAGCTATCTTCCTCGGAGAAAAAATTACGCCGCTATTCATTTTTGGTGGCGCGTTGATTGGGATCGGGTTGATAATTGCAAGTCGGGAAAGCTAAATTCAAATGTCGTTGCGAGCGAAGTGAAGCAATCTCATGTTTTTATCCAATGAACAGTTTGATATGAGAGAAGTTCGCTTCGTCACTTGGTCTCGGTACGCTTCGCTACTCGACCATCGATCACAACGACACAATTACAATTGTCCGCTCTCGCCCCAAGTTTCCAATTGCTTTTGATATTCAGGATCATCATAACGCGCCAATAAAAATGCGGACGCATACGATGGCAATGTTGTTCCTGCAATGTGAGCCGCGAGCAAATCCCCTGCCCCGCACGCCGACATGATTCCATAACCAGACGCCGCGCCAATCACGTACGCACCTTCGACTGGCAACGATCCGACCAACAAACGATTCTCGCGCGTCTTGGTGTAATAGCCGCCGTCAAGTTGCGGCTTAGGCATTTTGTCGAAATATCCCTTCAACGCGGGCAGCATGGTTGACATGCCGCGCATGGCAATCTCTGGATATTGATCATCGAGCGGCGTTGGAAATGTTGGCGTGATGACTCTCGTCTTATATTCCCACAACATCAGAATTGTTTGACTTTCACCCGCGCCTTCAGGGCGGGTATGCGCGCCGGCAGGAAACGGCTCTGTCAGCCATTTTGTTTCGTCGTCACCAGCAAGCGCTTCGCGTTCGTCGTCGGTCCAAGGCAACGATTGTGGATCATCCCAAATCAAAAGTGGAGCGCCTCGTCCAACGATCCCAAGAGAATCTTTGAACGCGACTTTCAAATGCAATTCAGTATAAACAGGAATTTCGACGCCGAGTATTTGACCAACTTGTTTTAGATATGGTCCCGCGGCATTGACGAGGATGGGACATTCGACGCGTTCGCTATTACTCAGCTTGACTCCGCTGACGCGATTGTTGATTATATCAACTCCATCCACGCGCACCGATTCAAATTGGACGCCGAAGCGGTGCGCGGTTTCAAGCATGTACACACCCATCTGCTGGGCACTCAGCCAACCCGCACGTCGGACGTGCAGCGCAGCAACCGCTTTATCGGTCAAATAAGGAAAATGTTTTCGGATGAGTTCACTGCCAAGCAAAATGTCCGCGCCTTCGGGTTCATCGCGAAAACCCTCGGGGTGCGCGGGTTGGTAGTCCAAACTGTCAGACGAATGAATTCTCAGTTGCCCCGCGCCCAAACTTGAAGTCCGGCTGGAACGCTCGATCAATTCGGGAATTTTGCTTTCGTCCGCGGTCACGTATAAATAGCCGCGCCGATTCATATGAAAGACATTCCCGCTTTCGTCCGCGAGCTGCTCCATCAAATCAATCGAACGATTCATCAATGCCAGCATCTCAGCATCCGGCCACCAGTTGCGATAGCATTCCGTCGAACGATCACTGGTGAGAGTCAGCGGAGCGCGTTCATCCACCAACAAAATATCTTTAATGCCAGCCCTAGCAAGATAATACGCCGCGCTGACGCCGGTGATGCCTGCGCCACAAATGACGACTTGATATTTGCGCGTCATGCCTGGAATTTTACTCTTAGCTCGTCAGAAGAGGGCTCGACCATTTTCGATCCATCGGGAAATAAAATGGTCGGGACGCTTCGAAAGCCGCTGTTGAGTCGCTTGACAAACTCGGCAGCTTGCGGGTTTTCGTCAATGTCAATGTTGACATGGGGAATTTGATTCTGTGCGAGGAACACTTTGGTGCGCTTGCAATCAGGGCACCATCGAACGGAATAAACAACAATTTGAGTCGGACGATCTGTGCAACAATCTGTCATGTTAGCCTCGTTGTATGAATTATCGCATGAGCCAGTTGCAAAGACAAAAACAAATGGCATGATTTGACTCATGCCATTTGTCATTGATTGATTCTATTCGCCGAGCGATTTCAGATATTCGCGTACAGCCAGCGCCGCCGACGCACCCTCACCTGCCGCGGAAGCCGCCTGCTTGGTCGAGCCAGATCGGATGTCGCCTGCAACAAACACACCAGGGAGACTTGTCATCATGTGCGGCGCTTTGACAAATCCGCGCTCGTCGAGTTCTGCCTTTTCTTTTAAAAGATCATTGTTTGGCGTCACGCCAATGAACACAAAGACACCATCATAATGAACCTCTTTTTCTTCGCCGGTTGATAAATCTTTCAAAAGGATGGCTTCCAATTTGTTTTTGCCGCTTAATTTTATAATTGCATGATTCAAAATCACGTGCATATTTGATTTCTCAGCGACTTTGTCTTGAAGAATCTTGCTGGCTTTGGGTTCGGGTGAATTAACAAGGATATCCACTTGCGTTGCAAATTTGGTCAGGAAGAGTCCTTCTTCAAATCCGCTGTTACCACCGCCAACAACCAAAACTTTTTTGCCTTTATAAAAAGCGCCGTCGCAGGTTGCACAGAAATGAACATTGATACCGATCAATTCCTCTTCACCTGGAATGTTCATGCGACGATAACGCGCACCCGTTGCCAGCAAAACCGCCTTGCTGTGATAATGTGTGTCTGAGCCAGTATCCGCAAAATGATATTGACCATCATGATCAATCTCGCGGACTTCCTGTGCCTGCAAAATTTCAACGCCAAACTTGCGCGCTTGGCGTCCGAGGCGCTCGGCAAATTCTGCACCTGCAATGCCTTCGTCGAAGCCAGGAAAGTTATCGAGTGTTTGCGTAATGCCAGCCTGTCCACCAAGCCCAGCCTTCTCAATCACCAAAACATCGAGTCCTTCACGCGCCAAATATAATGCCGATGTCAAACCTGCCGGTCCCCCACCGATCACAATCGTATCGTAATAGGAACGCTGCGCGCTGGTTTTGAGACCAAGCTTCTGCGCAAGTTGTGCATTCGATGGTTCAACTAAAATTTCGCCATCAGGGAAAATGATGGTCGGGATAATGCGTTTTCCGTCATTAATCTTTTCAACAAACGCGATACTTTTCGGGTCTTCGTCAATGTCCACGTTGTTGTATTGCACGCGCTGTTCACCAAAAAATTGCTTGGCGCGTTTGCAGTCCGGACACCAGACCGCGCCGTAAACCATGATAGATGAAGGCTTCAAATTATGAAGATTGCCGCTCGTTTTCCGCACCATGATGTCTCTCCTTTGCAAGCATAGATAGCAGCAAAAGATTGGCTCTTACTTCAAAAAACGAAACGCGAATTCTACGAATTGACGAATGACGCAGATTTTTATTTTGGGCTTGTATCTATTTGACTCGTTCTTTCGCGGCGCGCTCGAGGATTTGAAATCCCCCATCCAACAACCGCTGCAATGCAGACCCGTCAACGGTTTGCCCGACCTCAAGCTTTTCCAGCGCCCAAAGCAGTGACCCGCGTATTCCGCTGGCGCGGTGCGCCCAATACGAATCAACAGAGACACGTTCAAGGCGTGAGAGCAATAACTTTATTAGTTGAATTTGCTCGCGGGATGTTGACATGGGTTTATCCCGACTTGATGTTTATTTAGCTTCCCCACTACCGAACCGATAACCGAAGCCGCGGTCGTTATGAATGTAGCGCGGGTTTTCAGGGTCAGGCTCGATCTTCTGGCGCAGATGCCAGACGTAACGACGGACGTGTCCGATTTCGTTGGCATATTGTGCGCCCCATACTTCCTTGACTAAATCCTTCGGCGAGATCACATCCCCTGTATGGCGCATGAGAGTCACCAACAGCTTGAATTCGGTCGGAGTTAACGTTAAAGGTTCGCCGTCCCGCCAGACGCGCTTGAGTCGAATATCCACTTCCAGACCATCCGCAGAAAGTTTAGTCTCTGCGATATTATCTTGCGCGGAACGTCCCAGAACTGCATGCAACCGTGCGGCCAATTGAGCAAACGAAAATGGCTTTGTGACATAATCATCTGCGCCCAGCGAGAAGCCATGCAGGATATCTGCTTCATCGCCGCGCGCCGTCAACATGATGACCGGCACATTGCTCACCTCGCGGATGCGCTTGAGAGTTTCCCAACCATCTTTCTCCGGCATGGTCACATCCAACAGGATGATTTCGGGCTGACGTTCATACATGGTACGCAATCCAAGTTTGCCATTTTCAACGGCACGGACGCTGTAACCTTGACTGGAAAAATAGTCGTTCAATAATTGAGTCAGACCCTTGTCATCATCAATAATCAAGAGGCCAGTCATTCGAGATCATCCTCGGGCGTTTGTGCAACAGGCATCAGGATGTAAAACTCAGTACCCGATTCGACTCCGCCGTTCTCCCAAATTGGTGAGACAAAGCCAATCTCACCGTTTTGTGCTTCGATCAACTTGCGTCCCAAATACAATCCCAAACCCCAACCCGGCGGAGAACTTTCCGCACTTTGAAGCCGGCTGAAGCGACTAAAAATCCGTTCGCCCATTTCGTTCGAAATTCCAGGGCCGTAATCTTTGACGCTAATGCGAATCTTTTCGCCGTCCATGCAGGCACATAGTTGAATTGGCTTATCCACCGGGGAATATTTATCAGCATTGGAAATAAAGTTGCGGATGGTCTGTTCCAGGTAAATTTCATCGCCCCACATCGGCGGCAAATCGGGCGTGATATTCCACTCGACCTTGCGTTGACCCGACGCGAGAACAATCGCCGCGGCCTGCTCGACCAAAGGGCGCACAGCCACGGGTCCAAGTGTGATCGCAAACTTTCCAGCTTCGAGGCGGGACACATCCAGAATCGTCTGGACGAAGTTCGTCAGCCGTCTGCTTTCTTCTTCCATGATTTCCAAAATCGTGCGCGAACGCGCTGGCAGGTTTTCACTCGACTGCAAAGCCAATTCCAATCCGCCGTTCAACGCTGTCAACGGCGCACGCAATTCATGGCTGACCAGCGCTACAAAATCGGATTTCATTTCATCGAGATCGCGAAGCTCCCTGTTCAGCCGATCGAGCTCCACATTGCGCTGTTCCAAAGCGGCGGTGCGTTCAATGACTTTGCTTTCCAAATCACGGTTCAATGCCTGGACTTCAGCAGCAGCGTGTTTTTGCGCCGTCAGCAATTGCTGCATCCAGATAATGAGGCCGCGGATGATGAACGGTCCCATAATGCCAAAAATGATGATCTCGCCGTAAAAGTAAGGATCATCCAGTTCGTTTTGCGGAACATGCTCAATCAGCTCGAAGATGATGGCGGTGATGGACAGGAAAATTGGAAGCGCCCATTGGAGCACATCCAAGTCCAGTAGCCAGTTCCATCCGTGCTGTACAAAATTTTTGACGCTTGCCAGTAAACTCGTTTTCATTTAAATAGATTATATCCAGTTCGGCGCAGGCGGGAAAAACGAGGACACAATTGCGACATTTCGCGACATTCGTTATACGCGTTCTAATGTTATTAAAGGGCAGGAAAATTGTGTTAGCGACTCCATCCAGAAATGGATTCACAAGGAGAATGATAAAAAATGCTGGTTCATTCGGAGGCCAATAAACGATGGATGAATTAAATCTGAATCAAGGTAGCGCTCTCGCGGAGTGGCGGGCACGCCTTGAAGAACGCGTACTCGCACCGCTGCGCGGCACGGGCTGGCGATATTATGCCTGGGTTGCGTTGTTGTTAGCGGTGATTGGCTGGGCGCTATTCGCCTATGTCCAGCAGCTTGAAAATGGTCTGATCGTCACCAACATGCGCGACCGCATCTCATGGGGACTCTATATCGCCAGTTTCGTTTTCTTCATCGGAATCAGCCATGCCGGAACATTGCTCTCTGCAATTCTGCGCGTGACGCGTGCGCGCTGGCAAATGTCCATCACGCGTATGGCGGAATTCATTACGGGCGTGGCGTTGATGGTCGCGGCGTTGTTTCCCGCCATTGACATGGGACGGCCCGACCGCATTTTGAATATGGCGCTCTTTGGACGCTGGCAGTCCCCGTTGATGTGGGACATCATCGCCCTCATCACGTATCTGACTGGCAGCCTCATTTATCTCTACCTGCCGCTCATTCCGGACTTCGCTTTATGCCGGGATCGTTTAGGCACGCAAGCACCTACATGGCAGCGCTGGCTCTTTACAACTGCATCAATCGGTTGGAAGGGAACACCCGGCCAACGTCATGCGTTGGAGCGCGCCATGTCCATCATGATGATTGTCATCATTCCGGTGGCAGTCTCGGTGCACACCGTTGTAGCTTGGGTTTTTGCGATGACACTGCGCGATCCGCTCAACAGCTCGATCTTTGGCGTGTTCTTCGTTGCCGGTGCTATCTATTCCGGTATTGCTGCGATCATCATCCTGATGGCAGTCTTGCGCTGGGTATTGCACTTGGAAGAATTCATCACCAAGACCCAGTTCGTATATCTGGGCTATTTGCTTGTCGCGATGGCAGCCATCATGGGATACCTGAACATTTCCGAGTACATCACGACTGGTTACAAGATGGAAGAAGGCATCATCTTCTACATCCAAGAGTTGTTCGTTGGGCAATACGCGGGATTGTTCTGGTTTTATATCTTGGGTGGCATCCTCCTGCCCATATTACTGGTGAGTTCCCGGCGCACGCGGACAATCAAAGGAATCATTTTCTCGGCAGTGTTAGTGCTCGTCGCGATGTGGATTGAACGCTATTTGATCATCGTCGCTGGCTTCCGCGTACCACTGATGGCCTATATGCCCAGGGATTATTCTCCGAGTTGGGTTGAGTGGTCCATCCTAGCTGGTGGCTTCGCACTGTTCGCATTGATAATTTCTGTTTTCGCAAAGCTCTTTCCGGTGGTTTCGATCTGGGAAGTGGTTGAACATCGCGGTCCAGAGCCAGTGGAAGAGTCGGACACTGTTAGCAACTTGCATGGAGGGCAAGGTTCAGGAAGGACAATCAAACCCGAAAGCAAAGTCCCTCAAACGCCCATGCCGGGTGTATCCATGACGCGCCGCGAGACTTTGAAGATTATGGGCGGTGTGGCGCTGGGTGCAGTCGTCGCACCGGCACTCTTTTTAGACCTTGGAAAAAAATTCAATAGTTCTACAAGCTCTGCAAGCGCGAATACCAGTCAACGCCTGCGCCGTTGGGCAATGGTCATTGACCTTCGTTACTGTGACGGTTGTCAGTCCATTGGCAAGCCGCCGCAATGCACCGAGGCGTGCATTCAGGGACACTTTGCTCCTCAACCAATGGAATGGATTCAAGTCTATGAACCATCGCTGCCGGGCGGTGGCACTCAATTCATCCCCACGCCCTGTCAGCAATGTCAGAACGCGCCCTGCGTGAATGTATGTCCGGTTGGCGCGACATTTGCAACACCCGAAGGCGTTGTACTGATTGATCAGCAACGCTGCATCGGCTGTCGTCTTTGCATGGAAGCCTGTCCGTATGACCGTCGCTTCTTTAACTGGGGTCAGCCTCCCATCCCGCCTGAAGCGACGTTCATGGAATACGATCCAATGCACCAGTCTCCGGCCATCAAAGGCACAGTGATGAAGTGCGATTTCTGTCCAGATATGGCGCGCACCGGCAAACTGCCATACTGCGCGCAGGGGTGTCCTAATCACGCGATCTACTATGGCGATCTGGAAGAGGACATTGCAACGAACGGCGCGCAGGTTGTCAAGCTTTCGGAAATGCTGGCAGAAGATTCGGCTTATCGCCTGAAGGAAAATTTGGGAACGCAGCCGCGGGTGTATTACATCCCCGGTCATGGAGAATTGGTTGGGCGCGACGCATATAAGACGGGACGACTGCCCACTGAGTGGCCCTGGCAGGAAAAGTTGAAAGGAAGCGTAACATGGACAAGATGAAATTCCATGCAGCGATGCTTCGCACGTTGGTTATTCCAATAGCCTTGGCCGTGCTGATAGTTGCGCCGCGTACCGTCAGCGCACAAAGCGCACAAGAAGCAACGCAGATCAGCATTGGCGCACCCGCACAGGCAAATTTGGGCACGCCGCTCACGGTGCAAGCTCTGCTGGTAGATAGCCGCGGGAATCCGATTTCCAAGGAAACTGTTTACTTCACTACAAACGCGACTTTCTTGAACAATAGCGGCGATGTGGTGTTGGCCCAAGCTGTGACCAACAAAGACGGTCAAGCGGTCGCCGAATTCACGGACGATTTCTCCGAGGCGATCACCCTGCACGCCGAATTTCGCGGAGATGCACAATACGCCGCGTCGAATGCAACGGCCCAGATAGCCGCTGTCGGCGAAGACCAGGTGTATGTTGATCATATCGGCGTGGATATTCCAGGTTTCAACGTGCCACCAGTCGGCGCGCCACAAGCCTCCATCCAATCGCAGCAGGGTCTTGCTGGATTTATACGAAGCCTGTGGCCCGCAATGAACGGCTGGCCCATCGCCGCCGTGTTGCTCCTTGTGTGGGCGACGTATTTCTTTGCTGTGACATTTGTCTTTCGTGTGGCTGCAGCTGGACGCGAGAACGATGAAGATCCAGCTTCCTCAAATCCGGGGAGTTCGCTATGACACAATATTCCACCAAGAACATGCTTCTACCCGCTTTCATCGGCGCCGCTGTGCTGGTGATCGCGCTCACGCTGTTGACCATCGTTGCACGCGGTCCCTATACCCATTCCAATCTAAACCCGGGCTTCGATCCGCGCTATACGCGCACGGAACAAACTTTCGTGGGCGCACCCGTTCCATTTACTGGCGATGGACTTGCGGTGTCGCAAGCCAGCGATCAAGTTGAATATGGGAAGCAGTTATTCATCACCAAAGACTGCGCTACCTGTCATGGCATAGACGGACGCGGCGGTATCGTCGGGCCACCCATCGTTGGAACGAAAGCGGACAAGTTACGCTCTAAAACGTCGGTGGGACCGAAAGGTATGCCTGCCTACGCGTCCGGTGCGCTGACCGATGAGCAACTTGCAGCCATAGCCGCATATCTCAATGCAATGAACAAATAAAAAGATACTGAATACACAGATATTCTGAATCTGAAAGTATTTTTCTATATTCTATCTTCGAGGAGAAAATAATGCGAACTCTTAAACTAACCATACTACTCCTGGGCGCTGCAATGTTACTGGTGCTTGCCGCGGCTTGTGCTTCGACGCCGACCGAGACCCCAACAGCTATTCCATCCACGCCAACGCCGCTGTCCCTGCCAACGACTGTCGCTCCAACTGTCGCTCCAACAAGTGCGCCTGCTGCTGCCGCAGCAGCCACAGATACTGGCACAGAACTTACTGGTGCCTCGCTGTATCAATTGTCCTGCTCAGTATGTCACGGGAAGGATCGTGCGGGGAATACGTTTGACAAGGATGGACAGAAAATTTCAGTCCCAGCGTTGGCGTGGAGCGATCTGAGCACAACATATCAAAGCCAGCCAAGCCGCGGCACAGTGGAACAGCAACTCACACTGGCAATAACCAAAGGACAAGATGAAACAGGTGGCGACTTGAACACCATGATGCCGCGCTGGTCAAACCTCTCTCAGGCTCAAGTGGACAGCCTTATCCAATACATCCAAACGGCGGACACGACAACTAGCACAACTCCTACGTTGACGCCGGTCGCAACAAACTTGATGGGTGAACAACTTTACCAAACAGCCTGCGCTGCATGTCACGGGAAGGATCGTGCGGGGAATACGTTTGACAAGGATGGACAGAAAATTTCAGTCCCAGCGTTGGCGTGGAGCGATCTGAGCACAACATATCAAAGCCAGCCAAGCCGCGGCACAGTGGAACAGCAACTCACACTGGCAATAACCAAAGGACAAGATGAAACAGGTGGCGACTTGAACACCATGATGCCGCGCTGGTCAAACCTCTCTCAGGCTCAAGTGGACAGCCTTATCCAATACATCCAAACGGCAAGCAATTGAGTTGACGGGAGCATTAAAATAACGAGCGAGGAGCGCATCCACGTTTCTACGCTGAACCGGAAGAATAATCCTTCATGCATTCTCCTGTAGGGATAAGTTCGTGAAAAAGGACCCGGAGGCCGCCGGGCCCTTTTTCATTACAATACCAGGTATCAATTCAATCTTGCAGCCTCTATCCACTCCTTTTTCAAAACCTTTTGGCGTTCCATAGAAAAAGCCAAATGAATTGAATCTGTTCAAGGGATAGTTAAAAAAGGCGCCCCCGGAGAGGCTCGAACTCTCAACCTACTGATTCGAAGTCAGGCACTCTGTCCATTGAGCTACGGGGGCGTGACGAGGATTATACACGAAAAGATTAGCCACGCCGCATCGCACAAGATTCGCCACTTTGATCCATATAACCCGCTGATAGGATTTATTAAGGTAGAATCAGCTTATCCAATCTCAGAGGACTAACACATGGCAGACATTAAGGCGTTTGGCGAGCGGTTGATCAACAATCTCGAAAAAGTCATTGTCGGCAAGCGGGATGCAATCGAATTGATCGTGATCGGCCTGCTGTGCCAGGGACATATTCTGATCGAAGACGTACCGGGTGTGGGAAAAACAATGCTGGCGCGCAGTTTGGCAAAATCGCTGGCATGTACTTTCAACCGGATCCAATTCACACCCGACATGCTGCCCAGCGATGTAACGGGAGTTTCGATCTACAACCAGCAGAAGGGCAAATTCGAATTCCGCGCGGGTCCGATCATCGGGCAGATCATTCTCGCAGATGAGATCAACCGCGCCACGCCAAAAACGCAGGCGGCCTTGCTCGAAGCGATGGAGGAACACCAGGTTACCGTGGACGGTTCCACGCACATCTTGCCACGTCCGTTCATGGTTCTTGCCACACAAAACCCAATCGAATACGAAGGGACATTCCCGCTGCCCGAAGCACAGCTCGACCGATTCTTCATGCGTGTCCGGCTTGGCTATCCAGATTTTATAGACGAGATCAAAATCCTAGATGAGCAGCGACTCAGGCATCCAATTGAAACGCTCAAGCCGATTGCCAAGACAAAAGAAGTGCTGGACGCCGCAGAAGCGGTCAAAGCCATATTTGTATCGCCTGCTGCAAAACGCTATGCCACTGATCTGACTCGTCGCACGCGTCAAAGCAACGACATTTATCTGGGAGCCAGTCCGCGCGGCACACTAGCTTTGTCACGGGCGGCGCAAGCGCGCGCGGCGTTAAACGGACGCGATCACGTTCTGCCGGACGACGTCAAAGAAATTGCAATGCCTGTGCTGGCGCATCGCATTATCGTCAGCCCGGCAGCGCGTCTTCGCGAGTTGAGCGCAGACCGCATCGTTCAGGAAATCGTCCACAGCACGCCCGCACCCGGCGGCGACTTTCGGCAGGCTTCTGCGGAGAAAAAGAACTCAAAATGAATGTCGGGCGCGTGGTCGTTGCCCTTTTGGTTTTCACCGGTCTTGTCGGATCGGCGATCACGGGCGCAGCCTTTTATTCCCATATTTTATATCTCGGCCTGATCTTGCTCGTCGGCGCATGGGTTTGGGTGATGGTCGTGGCGCGTTCGCTGCATTTAACCCGCAAGGGTGATTTCACACGCGCCAGTGTTGGCGACATCTTCAAGGAACGATTCGAAGTCCTGAATCGCAGCCGCTTGCCAGGACTTTGGGTGGAGCTGTATAACGAAATGCCGTTGCCCACCGCAGCCGGTTCGCGTTTATTGACACATCTTCACCCGCGCGAAATACAATCTTATGTCGCGCGGACGTGGCTAACGTGGCGTGGAGCGTTTCCGCTTGGGCCAACGCTGCTCATAGTGTCTGACCCGCTTGGTCTGTTCCGCGTAAAGAAAAGATTCCCAGCCGAGAAAACGCTGGTCATTCTTCCGATGGTATTCCCCATCACATCGTTCCTATCGCCGCCCGGATTGTTGCCCGGCGGCCACGTCATACGGCGCAAGTCAATGGATATTACGCCGCATGCGGCTGGCATCCGCGAATACATTCCGGGCGATCCAATGAAAAAGATTCATTGGCCCACATCCGTGCGGCGCGGACAATTAATGGTCAAGGAATTTGAATTGGATCCGCAATCGGAAGTCTGGCTGTTCCTCGACGCGCAGGAAAAAGTGCAAACACATAAATCGTTCGAAATGCCGGATATGCCACTTGAAAAATTGCTCTTCACTCGCAAGCCCAAATTGACAATGCCGCCATTTACACTGGAATACGGGATCAGCATAACAGCTTCATTGGCACACTACTTTATCGCGCAAAAGCGGGCCGTCGGCTTCGTGACCAAAGACTTAACGCACACAATAATTTCAGCCGAACGAAGCGAACGGCAGGAAAACAAAATTCTCGAAACACTGGCATATCTCGAAGGCAAAGGCGATCTATCCATCGCGGAGCTGGTCAGTGCACAACTTAAACAATTTCCGCAAGGCTCGAGTGTGATCCTTGTCACGCCGACCGTTTCGCCTGATCTGTTGGTAGCCGCCGACGATCTCAGGCGACGAAACCTGCGGCCTGTCGTTATTCTGTTGGCTGCGGAAAGTTTCGGAGGTAGCAAAGGCGCGGATACACTGTCCCAACACTTAATGGAACAGCACGTCCCTGTTTGTTTCGTTTATTGCGACGCCGACCTCGGACAAACGCTTTCGACTTTTTCGTCAAATAATATTTCACAGGAAGTTACCCAATGGCAAAGACCAACGTTATCACACTTGACTTGAATTTTCAGGGCAAGACTCAGGCAATCGCATCGTATCTAATTCGACACTCAAGCGGCGCGGTATTAATCGAAAGCGGACCGGGCTCGACTCTCGCGGGACTTCAAGCGGGCCTTGCGGCAAATGGCTTGCGCGTCTCTAACATCACGCACGTCTTGCTGACGCATATTCATCTTGACCACGCAGGCGCGGCAGGCTGGCTGGCGCGGCAAGGCGCACAGATTTATGTCCATCCGATTGGCGCACCGCATATGTTGAACCCGGAAAAACTTTTAGCAAGCGCTACGCGCATCTACGGCGATAAGATGGATCAGCTTTGGGGCGAGTTCCTGCCTGTGCCGGAGAGTCAACTTCACATCGCTAATGATGCGGAATCGATAAAAATCGGAAACGCCGAATTTATTCCGCTCAACACGCCCGGGCATGCCGAACATCATTACGCGTATTTATTTGAAGATATTTGCTTCAGCGGCGATGTCGGTGGAGTCCGTATTCCGGGTTATCCATACTTGCGCGTCCCCATGCCACCACCTGAACTACATTTTCCAAAATGGCGCGAGTCAATTGCACGTCTACGAAAAGAAAAATTCACGCACATCGCGCCGACTCACTTCGGCATGTTCGACGATCCCGAATGGCATTTGAATGAAGTTCAAAAGGAATTAGATTCATCAGAACGCTGGCTCGAAGTCGCGATGACAAAACAACCGCCCGTTGAAGAATTACGCCAGCGGTTTGCCGATTGGGCAAACGAAGAAGGCCGAAAGCAAGGTTTGAGTGTGGACGCGGTGAGAGCTTATGAACTAGCGAACCCGCTTGGAATGTCTGCAGACGGAATGTATCGCTACTGGAAAAAAGTCAGGATGGCAGCGTAATGATTTTTAAAACGCGCAGGAAAGAATCCCGCGCGTTTTGTTAGTTGTTGTATTGATGGCGCAACACCGCATCACATGCTATGTTCTGACACACGCCTTTGAATATCAGTGTGCTGTGATTTGCCAATTGTTATGTGCAATAACATCGCTCCAATCGCGATCCCAACAATGAGCCATGCGATGAGCATGATGACATATACAAGCACGGAAGAAACATCGTTTGAGATTATGGATCGGTCAACGAGTCCAAGCCATTCAAGGAATTTTACAAAGGGGTAAACAACAAATCCCACAAGCGGAAGCATCGCAAATGCGCCAAAGCCTGTGCCGAACAGTGTACTGAAAATTACTTTTACGGACGAATTACCGTTACGCTTTCCGAGAAGACCAATGGTCAAACCGATGAGCGTCAAAACAATGACTAGTGGAACGATCCATGGCTTGATTGCGTCGAGCGACATGTGTCCGAAGCGTCTCAACAGGGCAACCCACACAAAACCTGTAAAAAGCGCCGCGACCACGCCCACAGGCACATGCATTGTATTCAAAAGGTTCTTCATTTCTAACTCCTTACCGATTGTAGAGACGGTATCTCTGAAAGATGCAACCCGATTCGTTCCCGAATTGAGCGTGTCTCTATTTTCGGCATTTCGCCCAGCTTTATCAACTGTGGAATACCCCAGTTTTTCAATTTCAGCATTACCTGTGGTGTTCCCCAGTTTCAAAACCAATTCGATTCTCGAACTCACTTGAAACTTGGCATAAATATTTTTCAAATGAAATTCAACCGTACGGATAGAGATGCCAAGCGATGAAGCAATTAGCTTATTGCTTTTGCCTTGTAGAAGAAGTTTTACAACTTGCCATTCGCGGTTACTCAGTTTGTCAAATTGTGACATAACGACTTTCCTTTTCAGTTTGCTTGATAATCACTTCTGAACGAATTATACATCTGGGAATCGTAAACCCGCTCGGCATGAGCGCAGACGGAATGTATCGTTATTGGAAATAAGTCAGGATGGCGGCGGAACGAGGTGTGACAGCGGCAGGGCGGGCATTAGTTCTGCTTGGGAGTAGAATGCTTTTTGAGGCGTTAAAGATGCTTGAAAGCCCACAGAATCCTCGCCGTTCGCCACACGTTGTGTTAGGCAGATTACTTGCCAACAATTTCAATTTGAACCGCTAAAACACCAGCATTATCATTCAAACCAACTGTCGAGTCATCGGTTCCATCATTTATTCTGCGAAACAATCTACCGCTGCTTGTTACCGCTACAGTCTTCTGGTTTCCAATGATGAATGGTTCTCCGTCTAAACCAATTTTTCCGATAAGCGCACCGACGTTTGCCATGGGAATCGGGCAGGCGATTCCGCTGTATTCAAAGCAAGTTGAACTGTTACCTTTGAAATTGTATAGCTATATCCCTCCTGAACAAGAGCGCCTGTAAATTGCCAATCTCTTCTCGAGTCGATTGCAATTGGTACGTTTGATGGCAGAGCGGGATTTGCAGGGCTTGACAAAGTAATCAAACTCCCAAACATAGCATAAGCAGAAAGAGCAAATAAGACGACTACTAAAGCATATTTAAGTCGTTTATTCTTCTTAAGTTCATCTGAGAGCTAATATAACAGCCGCTAAACCTGTGATTGTTATAATGATACTGATCATTTCTGAGAGCATAATTAAGCTTGCACTCCTTAGTAGCTGTGATGATTTGCCCAACAGCTAGGGTCTAGTTATTTTGGATTATTCTTTCTGGTATTTTGATGGATTTATTTTTTGGGATATATCTTTCGCCAGAGTCACAAAATCAGAAGGCAATAAAATTATTGTGGTTGAGTTTTGTTCAGCGCCTACTTCCGAAATCGTTTGAAGCCGACGCAACTCTAATGCTACAGGATTCTCACTAATTTGCTTTGCGCCTTGCGATAATTTTACAGAGGCTTCAAGTTCCGCTTCCGCCTTAATAATTCTTGCCCGCTTTTCTCTAATAGCTTCGGCCTCTCTTGCCATTGCCCTTTGCATTGTGGTCGGTATTTCTACATCTTTCATTTCTACCATTTCGATCTTTATCCCCCATGGTTCTGTTGCAGAGTCGACAATGTGTCGTAATGTATTATTAATATTATCTCGCTCTTTAAGGACTTCATCAAGAACATGTTGACCGATTATATTTCGCAGACTTGTAAGTGCAACTTGTTGTACCGCCATTCTAAAATCTGCAACTGAAATTATTGCTTTTGCAGGATTGACAATTTTGTACCACAATACCGCATTAACCTTTACCGTTACGCTATCTTTGGTTATAGTCTCTTGTTGCTCTACAGAGACCGTGTTCGTTCGAATATCCACTTTTCTTTGCCATTCAAATAACGGAATAATCCAGTACAGGCCCGGACCAGCTACCCGTGCAAACCGCCCTAAGCGAAACACGACCGAACGCTCATATTCCTGAATCACTCGCAATCCTGCGAAGAATACAAGCAACACCAAGATACCAAAAGGCACTATGACGCATTCCATCAAGGTAGGTAATGTTTGCATATTATTGTCTCCTGTTTACTTTTTAGCCCAGCTATGAGTTACAAGCATTGTGGTTTACAACTACCCCATGAAGCGTGGCATACAACAGCACCCTACAAATAATTAGCATAAATTATACGCCAATATACCGCAATCAAACTGGATTTTGCCATAGATATACGTCACATCGAACAAGTGACGATTTAGACAGGTTACAATTGGCCTAAACCACTATACTTAATGCATCGAGGAGTTGGCAATGAACCATTTTCTGGCCGTTTCAGATTTATCGTCGGGGGAAGTTCAGGATTTGTTAGACCTGGCAATTCGTTTGAAAAAAGAATATTTCGAGAAAGGTAATCCCCCGCTCTTCAAAGGCAAAGTTCTGGGGATGATCTTCCAGAAGCCCAGCCTGCGGACACGCGTTTCGTTCGATATGGCAATGCGTCACATGGGCGGCGATGCTTTGTATCTTTCGCCGAACGAGATCGGACTTGGCAAACGCGAATCGATTGCGGATGTGGCGCGCGTACTTTCGGGTTATGTCCATGCATTGATGGCGCGTGTCTTCGAGCATGAGCATGTCTTGGAATTAGCAAAGTGGTCAAGTATTCCTGTGGTCAACGGATTAAGCGATTACAACCATCCATGTCAGGGAATGGCCGACGCGCTCACCATTCAGGAAAAGTTCGGCAAAAAGAAAGGACTCAACGTTACATTCGTCGGCGATGGCAATAACGTAGCCGTTTCGTTAATGCACGTCTCAGCCAAGCTCGGATGGAATTTCACGCTTGCCAGTCCCGAAGGTTATGCCCTGAATCCGAAGGCGATTGAGGTTGCAAAGAACACAGCAAAGGAAACGGGAAGCAAATTGAACTTCGTGCGCGATCCGCATCAAGCCGTCAAAGGCGCGCAGGTGATTTATACCGACACATGGACCAGCATGGGGCAGGAAGAAGAAACCGCCAAACGTGAAAAAGTTTTTCCGCCTTATCAAGTCAACGCGAAACTGGTCGGCGAAGCCGACAAAGACGTGATCGTGATGCACTGCCTGCCCGCGCATCGCAATCATGAACTGACCGATGATGTAGCCGATGGTCCGCATTCGGTGATTTTCCCACAGGCACACAATCGCCTGCACGCACAGAAGGCGATTTTGGCGAGATTGTTTGGTGCAGCATAATTAATTCTAGGGGCGCCGTTACGTCGCCCCTACCCATTCGAGGATAATTTTATGAATTCAAAAGATTACATTGCTTTAGAAGACCAGTACGGCGCACACAATTATCATCCACTGGATGTTGTGATCGAACGCGGTGAAGGCGTTTGGGTTTACGATGTCGATGGGGAAAAATATTTGGATTGTTTATCCGCATATTCCGCGCTCAATCAGGGACACGTTCATCCGAAGATATTGAACGCCATGCTCGAGCAAGCCAAGAAACTCACGCTGACGTCTCGCGCGTTCCGCAACGACCAGCTTCCGCTTCTTTATAAAGAACTTTCCGAGATGACCGGCTACGAAATGTCCCTGCCGATGAATTCGGGCGCAGAAGCCGTCGAGACTGCAATCAAGCTGGCGCGCAAATGGGCATATCAAGTCAAAGGTGTGCCGCGTCATCAGGCTGAGATCGTCACCGCACAAGGCAACTTTCACGGGCGGACGACAACTATCATCTCATTCTCCACTGAGCCAGCCTATCGCGATGACTTCGGTCCGTTCACGCCCGGATTTGTCACCGTCCCCTACGGCGACGCGCCCGCGGTGGACAAAGCAATCAGCAAAAACACGGCAGCTGTGATGCTCGAACCGATTCAAGGCGAAGGTGGAGTCATTATTCCGCCCGCGGGTTATCTCAAAGAAGTTTCCGAACTTTGCAAGAAGAACAACGTTTTGTTCATCGCTGATGAAATCCAAACCGGGTTGGCGCGCACAGGAAAATTATTCGCATGTGAACATGAAGGCGTCCGGCCTGATGTCATGATCGTCGGCAAAGCATTGGCAGGAGGCTTCTATCCGGTGTCGGCCATTCTTGCGGATAAATCCATTCTCGGTTTATTCACACCCGGCGAACACGGCTCAACATTTGGCGGAAATCCATTAGCCGCAGCAGTTGCACGCGCATCATTGGCGGTGATCCGCGATGAAAAATTGGCCGAACGCGCTGACAAACTTGGAACATATTTTATGGAGCAATTGGCTGAAATTCCAAGCCGACATGTCAAAGAAGTCCGCGGCAAAGGGTTATTGATCGGCGTCGAGTTGAAGCCATCTGCTGGCGGTGCGCGCCGTTTCTGCGAAGCGATGCAACAAAAAGGCATCCTTGCAAAAGAGACGCATGAAAATGTAATACGCTTTGCGCCGCCGCTAGTGATTGATAAAGAGACAATTGATTGGGCGCTTCCGCTTATCAAAGAAGTGCTCAATATGAATTGAGTCAAAGCCCTAAAGGTTTCACATACCTTTAGGGCTTTATTTTCGGAGGTCCTAATGAATATAGGAATACCAAAAGAAAGGCGTCCGTTTGAATGCCGGGTGGGACTAT
>JAJYOO010000130.1 GCA_021796155.1 Chloroflexota bacterium | reverse complement strand
TACATCCCACCTTCCCAACGGGTCGCTCCCAGTTTCCGGCTCAGCGGATTGCCTGCAACGGCTGGCCAAATGGCCGTGAAGCATTTCTCAAGTACAATCAGCCCGATGAAAGAATTCATCTATTCACGCAACGCCGTTTATGAGACTCTGCGCGCCAAACGCCGGGAAGTTTTTCGCATCCAGATTGCGGAAGGCGCGCACGAGAAAGACCGCCTCGATGATATTCTGCAAATGGCAAAAGAGCGCCGGATTCCTGTTGAGCGCACCCCGCGTCCGCGGCTCGATAAGGTTCATCAAAACCATCAAGGCATTGTTGCTGAAGTCGGCAGTTATCCGTACAGTGATGTGGTTGATATTCTCGAATGTGCTCGCAACAAAAGCGAGTTGCCTTTTGTTTTGATTTTGGATTCTTTGCAAGACCCGCAGAACTTTGGAACGTTGCTCCGAACTGCGGAAGTTGTCGGCGTGCATGGCGTGATCATTCCGCTGGCACACACCGTCGAAGTGACTCCGGCTGTTGTCAACGCATCGTCCGGTGCGAGCGAACATTTGCGGATCGCGCAATCGAATTTATCTCAAGCCATTGACTCGCTTAAAGATTCGGATGTTTGGATCGTGGGCCTCGACCAAGACGGCGAAACTGTCAGCGAAAAAACGGATCGTCATCTACGCGGCGCAGTTGGACTTGTGGTTGGTTCGGAGGGCGAAGGCATCCGTGAATTGACACGCAAGAAATGCGACTTTGTGTTGAAGCTTCCCATGCGCGGCCAGGTCGAATCGTTGAATGCCGCCGTCGCTGGTTCGGTCGCGTTATATCTCACGTTTCTGGCGAGGTCCAACATGTCATAAAAAAGTCTTACAGGTCAAATATAGACGTGTTAGACTTGTGGGACATTCAGACTTGGAGACATCTTATGCCCGAAGCTACATTTCATTTTCCGCGCGGTTTTTTATGGGGAACCGCAACCGCCGCCCATCAAGTCGAAGGCAACAACACAAACAATCAATGGTGGAAGTGGGAGCAGGATGGTCGCACCATGGCCAAATCGGATCTGGCCTGTGACTGGTGGGGTGGACGCTGGCGCGAAGATTTTGATCGTGCCGCGGAGGCCGGTCAGAACGCGCATCGTTTTTCCGTTGAATGGAGTCGCATCCAACCCGCGCCCGATAAATGGGATGAAGACGCGTTGGAAAAATATCGCACCATGTTGCGCGGTCTGCACGAGCGCGGCATGACGCCGATGGTCACGTTGCATCATTTCACCGACCCGCTTTGGCTCACAGACCCTTCGATAAACTCAGGGGGCGGCTGGGAAACAGAAGCAGTTGTTCCGCTATTCGAAAAATTTGTACGCAAAACAGTGGACGCGCTTAAGGAATATTGCACACTGTGGTGTACGATCAACGAGCCGAATGTTTACGCACTAAGCGGATACCTCACTGGCGACTTTCCGCCGGGCATCAATGATCTCAATCGCGCGATTCAAGTGGAAGCTAATATGGTGCGTGCACATGTCGCCGCGTATCACGCCATCCATCAAGTCCAGATGGAATCACGCGTCGGCTATGCTTTGCATTATCGTCCGATGGTCGCAAAAAACAAATGGTCGCCGTTGGACGCGCTGATGCGGAACATCCGTTATGCTGGACTCAACATGGCGTTTCCATCTGCAATCAGTACCGGCGTGTTGAAGTCGCCCGTCGCGAAGGTCAATATTCCTGAAGCCAGGAACGCACAGGATTATTTCGGACTCAATTATTATTCTACCGATACCATCTGGTTCAACTTTCGCAAATCAAATGAATTGTTCACCGACAGCGGCTTTGAGAAGGATGCAGATTTCAGTGACGGCAATTACATCGCGAACGTGCCCGAGGGTTTTTATAACTCCATCAAATGGGCAGTACGAACGTATCCGAACACGCCCGTCATCGTGACCGAGAACGGCATCGAATGCGCCGACGATCATATCCGCCCGCGCTATCTCGCACAACATGTTCATCAGATGTGGCGCGCCGTGAATTTCAATTGGCCGATCAAAGGATATTTTCACTGGTCGCTGGTGGACAATTTCGAATGGGAACGCGGCTGGAGTCAGCGCTTCGGACTCTGGGCGCTGGACCCCGAGACTCAGAAGCGCACCAAGCGTCCCAGCGCGGACCTTTATGCGGCAATCTGCAAAGAGAACGGACTCTCGTCTGAAATGGTGTCTAAATATTGTCCCGAAGTGTTCGAGAAAATTTTCCCATCATAGACCGTGGGCAATGGACGGGCTACAGTCTACCGTCCACGGTCATTTCCTACTCACAAGACGCAATTGCCATGATCAAAGATTTCAACGCACCAAAAGTTGTCTGTCGTCCCGCCTTGCCGCGTGATCGCGCCGACGTTTTCGAATTCACCAAATTTATTTGGGAAGGGCACGATTACATCAAATACGTTTGGGACGAATGGTTTGCTGACCCAGCAGGTTTGCTTGCTGTTGCTGAATATAACGGACACGCGGTCGGCATGGCAAAAGTCGCACTGGTTTCAAAAGGTCAATGGTGGCTGGAAGGTTTCCGCGTCGACCCGAACGTGCAGGGATTGAAAGTCGGTTCGCACATCCATGAATATATCAATGAATGGTGGGACGAACATGGCGATGGAACAGTTCGGTTGATGACCAGTTCGGAGCGCGTCCAAGTCCATCATCTGTCTGAACGAACTGGTTATGTTCGAGTCGGCGAAGTAAACAGTTTCTCCGCTCAGGCGCTCGACGAAAAGACAAATTTATTTGCTACAGTTCAGCCGAATGAACTCAATGCCGTGCTGGATTATGCAATTGCTAGTGAATCTTATCAACTCAACCACAACTTGATAGATATTGGCTGGACACAAGCCGCCCTCGACGAGATTTTTATGAAGCAATTGATTTCCGAGGAAAAGGTTTTCTGGTGGTGCGGGCGGGACGGGCTATTTATCAAATGGGATGACGACGATGAAGAGGGCCACAAAGTTCTCGGCGTTAGCCTTACTGCTTGCAAACTCGAATCGCTTCCAGAACTGCTAACAGATATTCGCCGCTTTGCATCTGCAAATGGATATGTCTCTGTTTTCGGAATTGTTTACATCAATCTACAAATTGAATCCGCTTTGAAGAAGGCAGGCTACAGTTCACCCTGGGATTCAACTGCGTACATTTTCGAGAGACATCATCCTACGCGGCCATGAAGTTTGAGCTTCCACCCAAATTTAGACAGACAATTCAAAACGTTTTTAAAGAGGATGGAGACAAATTTCTATTTGACCTTCCAAATTTAGTTGATGAAGCCTCCCATCGCTGGAATCTGAAAGACATTCAGCCTGTTCCCAACCTTTCCTATAACTTTGTCGCCTTTGCAACGCGCTCTGAGCGGAGCGGCGAAGCCGCGCAGTCGAAGGGCAGTGTTATTCTCAAAATCGGCGTGCCAAATCGCGAACTGACCAGCGAGATGGCCGCGCTGCGTCTCTTCGATGGCAAAGGCGCGGCTCGTTTGCTGAATGCAGATGAAGAACGCGGCATGTTCTTGATGGAACGCGTCCGGCCGGGAGAAATGCTGGCTTCGCTCAAAATTGATGATCAAGCGACTCACATTGCTGCGGACGTAATGCTGAATCTCTGGCGTCCCGCGCCGGCTGAAGGCACGTTCATAAAACTGTCAGACTGGTTCAAAGGCTTCGAGAAACTGCGCGCTCGCTTCGATGGTGGAACGGGTCCGCTTGAGAAAAGTCTAGTCGAGGGAGCAGAACGGGCAGCTGCGGGATTTTTCAGCGAAGATTACGCGCCAATGCTCATCCACGGCGATTTGCATCACTTCAATATTCTTTCATCTGGAAATAACTGCACCGCTGGCGTCATGCCAGCGGCATTGCGCTCGGGCGGCATGAGTCCGCCCGGCTGGCTGGCGATTGATCCCAAAGGCGTGATCGGCCCTGCCGCCTATGAAGTCGGGCCGTTGCTTATCAATCCGTGGGGCGACGAAACAAAAATATCGCAGCACACGGAAAGACGGATTGCGATCCTAGCTGAACGACTTGGCTTTGAACGCGAACGAATCTTGAAATGGGGATTGGCACATGCCGTTCTTTCGGCTTGGTGGAGTTTGGAAGAGGACGGCGAATGGGAATTTGCAATGTCGTGCGCCGAAATATTTTCAAAGATGAAGTTATAAAACACAGCAGCCCCGTTTGACGGGGCTGCTGCTGCAAACAAGTTCTGTTATTTATCAATGAAAAGGAGCACCGCGGAGGCAAGAGCGAAGATGCCGGTCAGGATGCCCCAGAGCGATCCGCCGACCGATATTCCGAAAGACGATAAGCCTACAAACAGGAAGAACAGAATCATAGCCCACACTGAATACTTGGATGGCATTTTCATTCTACACTCTCCTTTTGATTTGTTTTGACTGTCTCAAATTGGACAATCCTATCTAATTAACCCTGCATCAAAGGAATGGATACGTGCTGCGTGGTACAATCTAAAAGGACATTTCTTGAGTCGCAGCCTGCCGCGACCGACTGCGGTAGGCTTTTTATGCCCCATGACAACCCTCACTGCATCTGCCGAATTTACTCTTACCCGTAAAATTACCGAACGCACAAAAGGCCCAGCCCGTTGGATCTGGTCACATGCCATACGTTACTGGCCGATTCTATTGATGCTGGTGATCGGCGCGATTGGAAATGCCGCGCTGGCATCTGCTGTTCCTGTGTTGGTCGGTAATGCTTTCAATGACATGCTCAAACCCAACGCGGATTTGAGCATTTTGATTCCGCTGGCTTTGATCCTCGGCGCGTCGCAAATCGTACGCGGCGTTCTCCAATTCGGGCGCAACTTCGGTGCAGAGTTGATGGCACAACGCATCGAGCGCGATATCCGCGATGAGCTTTACGTTTCGTTGCTCGGCAAGAGCATGACGTTCCATAATCTTCAGCCGGTCGGCGACACAATGGCGCGCGCGACGAATGATGTGCGCGAAGTCAACTTCATGTTCAGCCCCGGCTCGAACCTTGTCATCGGTTCAGGATTGTTTATCATCATTCCATTCTTTGTGATCCCACAATACAGCCCCGCGCTTTTGCTCACGCCGATTCTTTTTTGCATTGGTTATTTTATAGCGCTCTGGCGTTATCTCAAAACGATGTCGCCCGTTACGGACGAAGTCCGGCAAACGTTCGGCGAGATGAACACGCATCTTTCCGAGACGCTGGACGGCGTCGAGATCATGAAAGGCGCGGCGCAGGAAGGCGCTGAGACCGAAACTTTTGTGACCAATGCCCGGCGCGTGCGAAATGCCTTTGTCCGCCAGGGCGACATTGAAGCGCGCTTCATTCCGAATCTGTTGATGGGTCTCGTTTACGCGACCGGGCTTTTCCATGCGCTGATTTTGTTCCGCGCCGGGACGATCAACATCGGTGATGTGGTTGCCTACTTTGGTCTGCTCCGCATGTTGGAATTCCCAACCTATTCGTCGGCCATGGCATACACCCAGATTTCACTTGGAATTTCCGGAGCGCGCCGCATTTTGGATTTAATTAACCGCGAAACAGACCTCGATCAAAACGCTTCGGGCCGGACTTCAACCATGCGCGGCGAAATCGAATTTCGCGGCGTCTCGTTTGCTTATCCCGATGGCGAGACCATCCTCCACGATATTTCTTTTCACGTCAAGCCCGGACAAACCGTTGCCATCGTCGGGCAGACGGGCGCGGGCAAGACATCTCTTGTCCGTTTAATCAACCGCACCTACGATACCACGCACGGACAAGTCTTCGTGGACGGCGTGGATGCCCGCGATTGGAATCTCGCGTCGCTTCGTTCGCAAATTTCGATGATCGAACAGGATATCTTTTTGTTTTCACGTTCCATCAGCGACAACATTGCCTTTGGAAAACCGGGCGCAACACGCGAAGAAGTCTTGTACGCGGCAGATGGCGCGCAAGCGCATGAATTCATCGAAACGTTCGACCAGCGTTATGAAACCGTCATCGGCGAGCGCGGTGTGACGCTGTCAGGTGGGCAACGCCAAAGATTGGCTTTGGCCCGCGCCTTTTTAACGGATCCCCGTATCCTCATCCTGGATGATTCGACTTCCGCAATTGATTCTGCGACGGAAGACAAAATCCAGCGCGCAATTGCCAACGCCGCAAAAGGTCGAACTACAATTCTCATCACGCATCGCTTATCGCAAATCCGCTGGGCTGACCTCATCATTGTCATGCGAAAGGGCAAGATCGCGGCCATGGGCACACATGACGAGTTGATGAAAACTTCGGAAGCCTATAGCCGTATATTTAGAGAGTAGGAATTCGGGAATCGGAGTTCGGGATTTGGGCACTTCTCGAATAACGAATTACGAGTAGCAATATGAGTTTCTTTGCCGGTCTCAACGCTGAAAAATATGATCGTCAATATTCCGACCGCCAGTTGTTTGGCCGGATCATTGACTATTTCAAGCCGCAGAAAAGGCGACTTGTTTGGGTTTCCATTCTGGTGGCTTTGATTGCCTTTATCGCCGCGGCCCTGCCAGTGATCGTCAGCCAAATTGTAAATTTGCTTAGTTCTGAACCAAGTCTGCAGGCGATTACGGTGGCGGGACTTGCACTA
>JAJYOO010000129.1 GCA_021796155.1 Chloroflexota bacterium | reverse complement strand
TTCCGATCGCGGACGCTTATACACAGACTGGTGATCTTATCTCCGCGTTGGCCGCGTATCAAAAAGCGACGATGCTTGCGCCGAACGATGCGACGTATTGGCGTTTGCTGGCGGTGTTCTGCGCGGATAATGGCGTGCAGGTTTTGGATGTCGGGTTACCCGCCGCACAGAAGGCTGCGGAAATCGCGCCGAAAGATCCGCAGGTTTTGGATGTGCTTGGATGGGCTTATTTGAAAGCAGGTTACCCAACTAGCGCACAAGAGAATTTGCAGAAATCCATCGAGGCCGCGCCGGACGTTGCTCTGACTCACCTTCATCTTGCAGAGACATATCTCGATCAAGGCAATCGGGCCTCGGCGTTCAACGAGTTGAATCTCGCTCAGCAGTTGGATGAGAATGGCTCGGTCGGCCAATTCGCCGCAGAGTTATTGAAGCAATATTTTCCATAACCGCTTCTGCTTTCAGTTGACTGTCATCCTGAGCGGACACTGAGCGCAGTCGAAGTGGAGGTCGAAGGGCAGAATCAAATGGCGCTTGGCGCTTCGACTTCGGCTTGATGGCCTCCGCTCAGCGCGAGAGATGAAGTAGAAAGGCAAAGCATCTGATAAAATCGTGTAATGTCGAGCCATCGTAGCCTTGCGCTCTTACTTTCTTCATTGATTATCTTTGCTTGTGCGATTCCGTCGTTTGCTCAATCTCCATCATCGTCTGCGCCATCGGGCACAGTTCTTTTCAAGGATGATTTTTCCTCGCCAACTTCCGGCTGGGATCGGACGAAATACGCTGAAGGCATTATGGATTATGATGCCAGCGCGTATCGCATGGTGGTCAATGCCAAGCAAACGGATTTCTGGTCCACACCGCACAAGGATTTCAGCAACGTCCGCATCGAAGTGGACGCAGGTAAGTTGGGCGGCCCGGACGAAAATCGAATCGGTCTGATCTGCCGTTCGGATGGCAAGGATTATTATTTCTTTCTTATCAGCAGTGATGGTTATTATGGCATGGGCATCTTCACCAAAGGTCAGGCTACGTTACTCGGACAAGAGCAAATGCAATACAGCGATAAGATCAAGACCGGCATGAATGTCAATCATCTGCGCGCGGACTGCAATGGCAATACTCTGATATTTTACGCGAATGGATTTCAACTCACTCAAGTCCACGACTCGAAACTGACTCACGGCGACGTTGGTTTATTAGCCGGCACATTCGATCAGCCCGGCGTGGATATTGTCTTTGATAATTTTGTTGTGGCCCAGCCATAACGCGTTTTATGTTTATTGCTGCTAATCCACTTAATGAAAAAGTTGTCAGCCAATTATGCGGCCAATTGAAAACGGACGAATTGCTCGCTGCACCGGATAGTGTGAACGATCCTTACATGGGACAAGGAAGTCATCCGGATATTGTCGAACGCGTTTGGGATAAATTGGGGAAGGCGTTGCCCACTGATTGCCGATGTCTCATTTATGGGACGCCTGCGTTAGTGCATCCCGTTTCTGGAATTATCCTGGCGTTTTGTTTTGGCACTCAATATTGTATGAGGCTCACTTCATCACTGATGGATGAAGCTTTAAAGTTAGGAGTCAAAACGTCTACGAAATGGTCTGGCGGCAGCATCACTGATGCGACTCAAGCTTTTGGCAGTGATTGGATCTTTGGAAGTTGGAAAGTTGAAGAACTTCAATGGTGCCGCGAAGTGTACGCGTTTTATAATCAATCAGTTGAGATGAAATGAAAGTTTATTTGGATACTGTCGGTTGCAGGCTTAATCAGAGCGAAATCGAAACCATGGCAAGGCAATTCCGTGCTGCGGGGCATGAGATTGTTGCCGTGGCCGAAAGCGCGGACATGGCGGTGGTCAACACTTGCGCGGTCACTTCGGAAGCAGCATCTGACTCGCGGGGAAAGATTCGTCACATTGCACGGGCAGGCGTAAACGAAATTGTCGCAACCGGATGTTGGACAACTTTGCAGCCCCAAGAGGCGTCGGCGCTTCCCAATGTAACACATGTTGTTCTCAACGAGCAAAAAGATTTCCTCGTCGCCAAAACTTTAAACCTTCAACCTTCAAACTTTCCGACCTTCGACCTCGAACCTATTGAGCGCGAGCCATTGCCTGGTTTGCATCGCCGTACGCGCGCTTTCATCAAAGTGCAGGATGGCTGTGACAATCATTGCACGTTTTGCATCACCACGGTTGCGCGTGGCGCAGGGCGAAGCCGCGCGGTTGCAGATGTTATTCGCGATGTTCAATCTGCATTGGATGGCGGCACAAAAGAGATTGTCTTGACCGGCGTTCATCTTGGCTCGTGGGGGCAAGATTTTGATTCGCATTTGCGTGATCTCATCAAAACGATTCTGCGCGAGACTGATGTGGAGCGTTTGCGATTGTCATCGCTCGAGCCATGGGATTTGGATGCAGACTTTTTCTCACTTTGGGAAGACTCGCGTTTATGTCAGCATCTTCACCTGCCGCTACAAAGCGGATGCACCGCGACTCTCAAACGGATGGCGCGTAAAACGACTCCCGATTCATTCCGGGACCTCGTCGCGGCCGCGTGTCAAATCATGCCGGACGCGGCCATCACGACCGACATCATCGCAGGCTTTCCCGGCGAAACCGAATCCGAGTTTGCCGAGTCGTTGGACTTTGTCCGCGAGATGAACTTCGCAGGCGGGCACGTCTTCACGTATTCGCCGCGTCCCGGGACGGGAGCCGCTCGAATGAAAGAGCAAGTCCGGCCCGAAGTCCGGAAAGAGCGGAATCACATTTTGCAGGACGCGCTCGAAGAGTCCGCAAAATCCTATCGCCAGAAATTTGTCGGGAAGACATTGTCCGTGTTGTGGGAATCTGCAACGCAATATGACGAGCGCGGCTGGCAAATGGAAGGTCTGACCGGAAATTATCTGCGTATCGCGGCTTGTGCGCCGTCACCGCGTTGGAACGAAATTGACTCTGTCGAAATAAAAGAAGGATTGCAAGGCGTAATTCTCAAGTCGGGATGACTATCACTTTTGGGGACGGGGGACTGATTGTATAATAATCGTGCAGTCTTTCACAGAATTTCAAAAGGAGCAAACCATGACGGCTCAATTGATTGACGGGAAAATGATCGCGCAACAGGTGCGCGACGATGTGGCGACAACGGTTGCAAAGCGAACCGCGGCAGGCAAACCCCAGCCAACTCTGGCGACTGTATTGGTTGGTGATCGGCCTGATTCACAAGCTTATGTCACGTCCAAAGGCAAAGCTTGCCAGGAATTGGGCATGGGCTCAGTCAGTCATCATTTGCCTGCGGATATTAGTCAGGAAGAATTGGAAAAACTGATCAAGAGCCTGAACGACGACAAAGCGGTCAACGGAATTTTGGTTCAATTGCCATTGCCCTCGCATTTGAATGAAGAGCGCGTTCTGCAATTGATCAGCATCGAAAAAGATGTAGATGGATTTTCACCGATCAACATCGGACGACTCGCGCAAAAGGGACGCGAACCATTATTCGTTCCATGTACGCCGTTCGGTTGTATTTATTTGCTTGAGAAATCTGGTGTGAAAATTGAAGGTGCGAACGCGGTTGTGCTGGGACGTTCGAACATCGTCGGCATGCCCGCGGCGTTATTGCTCATCGGTAAAAATGCAACGGTCACGGTTTGCCATTCGCACACGCGGGATTTGCCCGGCACGGTCCGGCAAGCTGACATTTTGATCGCGGCCATTGGGAAGACTGAAATGGTGCGCGGCGACTGGGTCAAGCCCGGTGCGGCGATCATTGACGTTGGCATCAACTCTGTTCCCGATGCGACCAAGAAGAGCGGTCACCGTTTGGTCGGTGATGTGAATTTCAATGAAGCGAAGGAAGTTGCTGGTTTCATCACACCCGTCCCCGGCGGCGTTGGTCCGATGACGATTGCGATGTTGATGAAGAATACGTTGCATGCATCGGAGATTCAAGATAAGTAATTAGTAGGCGGAAGGCAGAATGCAGTAAGCAGAATGCGGAAAGTAGAATGCAGTTAGCGGGAGGTGGAATGCAGGGCTATCGCGATCTGAAAGTGTATCAACTCGCCTATAAATCTGCGATGGATATTTTTGACGAGTCGAAGGCTTTCCCGAAAGATGAACGCTACTCGCTGACTGATCAAATTCGCCGTTCATCGCGAAGTGTTGCGGCGAACATAGCCGAGGGTTATCGCAAACGTCAATATCCTAAGATGTTTGTCAGCAAATTGGCTGATGCGGATGGCGAAGCTACCGAGACTCAAGTCTGGCTGGACTTTGCCCGCGATTGTGGTTACCTTACTGCTGAGTGCCATGCTGAACTCTTCAAGGCCTACGAAGATGTTGGAAAAATGCTGGGCATGATGATGTCTATGCCGGAGAAGTTCGTTCCATACAGCCAACGCCAAAAATAACTTGTCCCAAGAATAACCAGTCGAATGCGGAAGGCGATTATCTACTGCCTTCTGCATTCTGCTTACTACTGTGTATCATAGTCAGTTCAACCAACTTATTTGCTATTTGTTTTAGTACTTCATCTGGCATGCCATCAAGCGCCTTCGATTGGACGCGCGTATCAATGCTGTCGTTGACGTAATCCACGATGACGAAGCGGCCATCTTCAGTTTGGGCGATCTCGGTCGAGAACCAATCCAATTTGCAGACTTGAGCGATTCCCTTTGTGACTTCGCGGAGGGGTGCGAGGTCAAACCGCGTTTCCTCGTCGGATGTCAAAACTTTATAAACATGCGTATTCGGATGCCACCAGCAGGGAAGGCAGTCGCCTCCCACATAAAAGACGCGGAACCATGCTTGCCGTCCCGAAATGATGCAGGCTTCGATGTGAGCTTGCGCTAAATATTTTTGATCGGGGAATTCGAGCCGTGCACATTGAATATCATCCAGCGTCGAGACGTTCATCCGCACGCCTTCGCCGCCTCCGCCGACCGCGGGCTTGAGCACAAATTTATTTCCAAGAGGAGTCAAATCCAGCGGCGGGAGAATCGGTTGATCAATGAATGGCGCTATCAAAATCGTATATGGCGTTTGTAACCCGGCTTGAATTAATTCGAGATGCATCGTCGCTTTGTCTTCGGACCAATGTGACAACTCAATCGGATTGATTCGATGCAAGCGATGTTCTTTCGCAAAACGGCGGATGGGTTCAAAACGCAAATCATCAGCGGCGCGATCAAGTAAAGTTCGAAATGCGACCTGCCCGAAATAAAGTGATTTGATAGCTTCCAAAAGATTCGGCGGTGTGATCTGCCATAACGTCAAGCCACGAGACGCGCATGCTGTTTCGATGCAGTGGACAAAATCATAGTCGTATTGCCAATACCATGGCAGGCAAAGGTCATACGTGCAAATGGGATTCTCAGCGACCATATTGTTTCATTATGCTTTGCAATTCAGCATGTGGCAAGGCATTGACTGTTAAGCTATCACGGCCTGTCATGGTTTCAGCGGCAACTAATGCGTTGATGATGGCTTCTTCTGTTGCATAGGTGGATGTGGATAGAAGTGGGTCAATGTGTTCATTGGATAATGCTTCAATTGAAGCAACCCCGTCCTTCGGATTCGCCGCGCCATGATTTGCTGTGGAAAAGGCGAGGAAGATGTCGCCGCTTCCGTTGCCGCCGAGTGAGCCGGTGCGCGACATTCCAATCGTGGCGCGTTTTGCAAGTCGCTTGAGTTGGTGCGGCAACAAAGGCGCATTGGTTGCAAGAACGACAATTAACGAACCGTCATCCTGGCGAAATGGATTCTCGCCGTGCGTGAATGGAGCGTCAGATGTGAGATGTTTTCCAACGGGCACGCCGTTAATCGTCAGTTGGTAGCGGCGGCCAAAGTTAGCTTGGACAAGCGCACCGATCATCCAGCCGCCGAGCTTGTCCGGAAGTTTGCGCGAAGCGGTTCCCGTCCCACCTTTGAATTCGTAACAGATCATTCCGGTTCCGCCGCCGACATTGCCTTCTGCAATCATTCCAGATGATGCTGACTCTAACGCTTGCCAAATGTGCTCGGCTTTGACATGAAACCCGTTCATGTCGTTCAGCCAGCCATCGGCAGTTTCGCCGACCACAGGACATGACCACTTTTGAAAAATCGCGCCTTGTTTAACTTGCCAGTCAATGATTGTGTCGCGTACGATGCCGACGCTGTGTGTGTTCGTGATACCAATCGGTCCCTCGAGAAAGCCGCCTTCTTCGATCCACGCCGCGCCGGTGACTTCGCCGTTGCCATTGAATGGAAAATATCCCGCGTAGACTGGATCATGATCGCGCTTTCCGCGCGGATGGATGATGGTCACACCCGTGCGAACATTTTGGCCTTCGATGATGGTTGCATACCCGACCTCGATTCCATCCAGGTCTATAATGGAATTGAGCGGGCCGGGCGTCCCTTCAAATTGGATTCCCAAATCGCGGGCGCGCGGTTTCGTTGACATAAATGAATCTCCCGAAAAAGTTTTCCCAATTCTACCCGGCTTGAACATAGAATTTTGATTTAAGTAATCTTGTGTAGGTTGGCTAAGGAAATTCTGAGAAAGCCGCGATGCACCTTCTCAAAATACTAAACCAATGATATAGTTAGAAATTGAAACTATTAGAGAGACATACTATTA
>JAJYOO010000128.1 GCA_021796155.1 Chloroflexota bacterium | reverse complement strand
AAACAATTTCAACAGACATATTAGCATCTTTCATCGGAACAATCGCCGTAATCTGCATCGAAATCGTTACAGCAGAGAGCGCGGTTACTCCTGGCGGATTCGCATTTATCCGCATCTACGAGGGGAAGTCCATTATGTTAGCTCTTGGAATCCCCTTATTCACAAGCTATACCCTAGATTTTCTGGAGTCAAAAGCATTTTTCCCTTGGTTGAAATTGTTTATTTTAATAATAGCGCTTTGCGGTATGACAACAACATCCTTCATGATATTGCCAATACTGGGTTTAATTATCTTGATCGCCTATCTACTGATATATCATAGAGAAAGTAAATCAACCATCAAATTTGTCGCCTTGTATTTCAGTAGCTATACCTATCTCATTATTTATATGGCATTTGTAGCACTAAAGGATGGAGTGGGTAACGCCGCATTCTTCAATACATCTTATCCTGCTACCTTTGCGGGATACTTGAGCTTTTTTGGTTCGATAACTATGCCAACGCCACTCTTGACCATTTTATTCTGCTTAGGCGCCATAGTTTTTACTAAGGGCACGAAAAGAGTATTTCTCACTTGGTGGGTTATCCTCGCAATCTTTTTAGTACTCAATCCGCTTTCTGGCGATTTATTGATAAGGTTCTTTAGAGGCATCTTCTACAGAATGTTTTATATCCTCCCGTTTCCAATATCAGCTGGTATTTTGACATCCCGCCTGTCTTCACTCGTTAGCGGAATGAAGCGAAAAATTTCCATATCGATGGCTTATGGAGCCCTAATTCTGATTCCTGTTTCATTGACTCTGGCAATACCCTCTTCGATATTTCGCAATCCGATCTACGCTCTAGGGGACTGGTCCCAACATGAAGAATATTTGACCGCGGAAGCGATAATTTCCAAGACACCCAAAGGACTGATGCTCTGCCCATATCCAATATCTGGTGCTATTCGCATGCTTTCAGCCGATTATCCGCAGATGATCACACGAGAAGACATGGTTCAATATTATCTTGATGTACAGGGCAGGAAGACAGAAGCTGAATTGCGGTTGGAAACCGACCAATTCCTTTCGGGTTCAACGCAAGACTCAAAAACCATGTTACGGCTGCTAGACCAATACCCAGAGATTCGATCAGTCGTTTTTGACAGGACCGTTTATTCAAAAAACGATTCGAGTCAACTAAATACTCAATTGAAAATCCGCGGCTTTATAAATAAGGGGGCCGCGGGCGAATATATAATTTTTTGGAAGTAGAACGCAAATCAACCGCTTAAAATGCTTAAGCAGGCAAGCCATAAAATCTTCATACGCAGTAAAATAATCGGGTGAAATCTACTGTTGCTACCGTTCCCCTTGAAAAACTTCTCGAACAACTTCCTGAAACCTACACATTAGCCGATAAGGAATTGGTTCAGCGCGCCTATCGCGTTGCCGAAGAAGCGCATCGGGATCAAAAGCGGAATTCCGGTGAACCTTACATCAACCACTGTTTGGCTGTGGCGCAGATTCTGACGGAGCTGCACGTCCCGCCCGAAGTCCTCGCCGCGGGCCTTTTGCATGATACTGTGGAGGATACAACCGTCACGCTCGATGATATCCGGCGCGACTTTGGCGATGTCGTTACCAATCTCGTGGATGGCGTAACAAAGCTGACTAACCTGCCGCGCGTCTCGCGCGATGACCAACACGCGGGCGAAGCCGGACCATCGGATGGAAACGAATCAAAGGGCAAGTCAATGCCCCTCGGACGCCGGCCCGACCTGGCGTCCGAAACGCTGCGAAAGACGTTCCTCGCCATGGGCGACGACGTGCGCGTCGTGTTGATCAAACTGGCAGACCGTCTTCATAACATGCGTACGCTTAGTCACGTACCGGAAGCAAAGCGAAAGCGCATCGCACAGCAAACGCTAGACATTTTTGCTCCGCTGGCAAACCGGCTGGGCATCTGGCAGATTAAATGGGAATTGGAAGACCTTGCCTTTCGATATGTCAACCCGGCCAAATACAAAGAGATCGCCGAACAGCTTGCGGAACGTCGCCCGGACCGTGAAGCTCAAATTGAAGTCATCATCGAAAGCCTGAAAAAACTTTTTGCGGAACATAACATCAAGGCCGAGATCACCGGGCGGCCTAAACATATTTACTCGATCTATAAAAAAATGGAACAGAAGGGCAAAGCTTTTGAAGCCGTCCGCGACGTTCGCGCGGTCCGCCTAATTGTCCCGGATATAACTGCGTGTTACACGTCACTCGGATTGATCCACACACACTGGCGTCCAATCCCCGGCGAGTTCGATGATTACATTGCTGCCCCTAAGGATAATTTTTATCAATCACTCCATACAGCTGTGATCTGGGACGATGGTAAACCGCTTGAAGTTCAAATCCGCACGCCAGAAATGCACCAAAGCGCTGAATACGGAATCGCCGCGCATTGGCGTTATAAGGAAGGAGCCAAGCGCGATAAGTCGTATGAGCAGCGCATCAACTGGCTCCGCAATATGATGGAATGGCGTTCAGACGTGAACGATGCGACGGAATTCGTCGAGTCAATGCGCTCGGATGTTTTTCAGGACCGCGTTTACGTGTTCACGCCGCGCGGCGACATCATTGACATGCCTGCCGGTTCCACGCCAGTTGACTTTGCGTATCACGTCCACACCGACATCGGCCATCGCTGCCGCGGCGCAAAAGTCAACGGAAAACTTGTCCCGTTGTATCACGAGCTGAAAACGGGCGACCAGGTTGAAATCCTGACGGCAAAGCGAGGCGGGCCAAGCCGCGATTGGTTGAATTCCAATCTTGGACTCGTCCGGACTCAGCGCGCGAAATCCAAGATCCGCTTGTGGTTCAAAAAGGAAAACTATCAACAGAATTTTTCACAGGGACGTTTGGTGCTTGAACACGAACTACAACGGCTTGGCATCCCCGAAGTCAACTTTGAAAAAATGGCGCGCGACCTTGGCTTCAAAACGCCAGATGAAATGTTTGTTGACCTCGGCACTGGCGATCTTTCGGTCAGCAAAATCATTCACCAAATTTCTGAAACGGGCGAAACAGCCGATATTCTGATGACGACTGCGCCAACAATCGAGCAACCGACAACCGGCGGAGTCAACGTGGTCGGACTTAAAGGTTTGTTGACCACAATGGCGCGTTGCTGCAATCCCGCGCCAGGCGATCAGATCATCGGATACATTACGCGCGGACGCGGCGCGACGATTCATCGCCAGGATTGCCCGAACATCCTGCGACTTGGACTCAAAGACCGCGAGCGACTCGTGCGCGTGGATTGGGGCACGCAGGTGCGAACGTATCCGGTTCCGATTCGAATCCGTGCATATGATCGCCAGGGTTTGATGGGAGACGTCACCAACCTGTTGAGCGATGAGGGCGTCAACATTGCTGAAGTAAAAGTGAACGTGAATAAAAGCCTCGCTGAATTGAGACTGACGGTTGAAGTGGAGGATATTTCACAACTCAGCAAAGTGCTCACTAAACTTGAGAACGTTCCAAATGTGACCGAGGCACATCGCATCAGCGGATAGGCTCCACCCCTTCCTCCCCCAAATAAAATCCTGAAAGAAATTTATTTAGGAGGTGTCACAAAGTGACGGAGGGGGCGAAGTGCGTGGTATAATGCGCCCGCTTAAAAAGATGTCATTGCTCAGTGTGCAGGCGGCGCAGGAGCGCATCCTTTCTCACTTCAAACCGGTCGAGGCGGAAACGTTGCCGCTCGAGCAGTGTGCAAGACGCGTGCTTGCCGCTGATATTCTCTCAATTGATCTCCCCCTTTTTGACAATTCATCTGTAGACGGCTTCGCCTTGATCGCGGCGGATGTTGCGGACGCGAGCACCGCGTCGCCCCGGACCTTGAGCGTGGTCGCCGACATCCCGGCCGGTTCCGCATCTGACGTTGTGCTGGCGCGCGGACAAGCCGCGCGCATTATGACCGGCGCGCCGCTTCCAAAAGGCGCGGATGCAATTGTCATGGTCGAAGATACAGATTTCGATTTTCAAACTCCGAACTCAGCCGCACCGAAGCAAGTCAAAATTAATAAATCAGTAAAAGCGGGCGAGAACGTTCGCACGCGCGGCATGGACATCAAGAGTGGCGAAAAAGTGTTGTCAGCTGGTCATCGTTTGCGTGCGCAGGATGTTGGCATGTTGGCGATGTTGAATGCGGCAAAGGTCAATGTGTATCGCAAACCGCACGTGGCGCTGCTTTCCAGCGGCGATGAACTGGCGCCGGTTGACAAGCCGCTCAAGCCAGGGAAAATCCGCGACACAAACTCATATACCATCGCCGCGCTGATCGAAGATTCGGGATGTGAAGTTCTGCGGCTTGGGATCGCACCGGACAAGCGCGATGAAATCCAGGCCCTGTTCGATAAATCCATCAGCATGAAAGCTGATGTAATTATTTCATCTGCCGGTGTCAGCGTCGGCGCGTTTGATTTCGTGAAAGATGTCGTCGAGTCAAATGGCAAACTTGATTTTTGGAAAGTCAATATGCGCCCCGGAAAACCGTTGGCGTTTGGAGAATATCGCGGCGTGCCGTTCATTGGACTGCCGGGCAATCCGGTTTCAGCATTCGTCGGCTTCGAAGTTTTTGTGCGCCCGGCTTTGGGACGGCTGGCAGGCTTGATAACGGTCGCCCGCCCGAGGGTCCGCGTAAGACTCGCCGAGCCTATTGAGTCAGATGGGCGCGAAAGTTATCTGCGCGCGATCATCGAAGAGCGCGATGGCGCCCTGTCTGCAAATTTAACCGGACATCAAGGTTCAGGAAATTTGTTATCACTCGTCCAGGCAAATGCTTTACTTATCGTCCCCGCTGGTGTAAAATCGCTTCCCACTGGCTCCCCAGTGGATGCCTGGTGGCTATGAGGTGACATGGATAAATGGCTTTTTAGAATCTCCGTTGCATTAACTATTATTGGTTTGGCAGTTTCGATTTATATGACAATCTATAAACTCACCGACAACCAAAGCATGTGCATTGGAAATGGCGGTTGTTCGAAAGTCAATTCGAGCGTCTATGCGGAAGTTTATGGAATTCCAGTTGCGGTGTTGGGCATTGTCGGTTATGCCTCGTTGATGGCAATGCTGTTCATTGAAAATCGAAATTCATTCCTGCAAACGAACGGCACGATGATCGTCTTCGGAATGGCATTGATCGGTTTCCTGTTCACGCTTTACCTAATTTATGTCGAAGTTGCCCTGATCCATGCGCTATGTCCGTTCTGTCTCACGTCGCAAATTGCGATGACGATATTTTTCATACTCTCGGTGATCCGGCTGGTACGCCAGCCAATTAACTAAAAGGAGCTTTTACATGCCCCGCATTCGCTGTCACTATGCAGATTGTGTTTTCCTCGATGACGGTTACTGTTCCGCCGCTGCTGTGGAGCTAGACCCCGATACGGGTTGCGCGACCTATTCGCCCAACGATGAAGCCAAACAGGAGGACGAATGGGAGGAAGAGGAAGAACTCGAAGAATGGGAAGACGAGGAGATTGAAGACGAGGAAGAGGAATCCTGGGAAGAAGACGAAGACGAATTCTAACCAGAAGCTACAACTGAATTGAACAATAAAAAGGCCGAAGTCATAGAGCTTTGGCTTTTTTATTATCACTATTCGGGTTGAATAAATTGGTAAAGCAAAACCCCAGCCGCCACCGCGAGATTCAACGAACTTGTCCTACCGCGCATTGGCAGGGAAACCGACGCGTCACAGGTGTTAAGATGTTCGGATGACAAACCTTTTTGCTCGCTGCCAAGCACAAGGATAAAGTTCCGTTCGGGAATAAAGCCGCGATAATCAATTTTCGCATGAGCTGAAGTTCCGACGAGTTGAATCTTTCTGCGCCGCGCCCAGTCAGCAAATCCGCCGAACGCACATTGGACAAATGGCTTCCAAAAGATCGCACCCATGCTGGCGCGGATCGAAGTTGGATGGTACGGATCCACGCCGCCATCGAGCAGGAACAATGCGTCAGCTCCGACAGCGTCAAGCGTACGCAGAATTGTTCCGACGTTTCCGGGGTCTTGCGGAGAAACCGCCGCCGCGCCGCAACGCACGGATTCGATCTCATCGAGCTTTTTCTGTTTTCGATGAACGATAGCAACGATGCCTTGCGGATTTTCTTTGTCAGCCAAGGATTCCATTACCGAAGCAGATACCGGCTGTTGAAGTCTGGCATCGAGGCGGGAAATCAAATCACGCGCAAAGCTGCTGGTTAAGATGTCTGGCGCGTACAAAACCGAATCAATATCCCATCCAGCTTCGACTGCCGCGCCAACATGATGAATCCCTTCGACCAGGAATAAACCCGACTCAGCGCGCGCTTTATGTCCGCGCAAAGCGCGCGCTTGTTTAACAAGCGGATTCGACGAACTGGTAATGGTCTGTTTGGTCATACCCCGATTGTAACAAAGGAGGTCCGCCGAGTGCGACTTACTTACTGGCTACAACGATCAATTTGGCAACCATCCCCGCTTCAAAATGGCCGGGGACGCTGCATACAACTTGATAAGTTCCGGGCGCACTCGGAGCGGTGAATGTATCAGACACGGTTTGACCTGGCTGAATTTGAATCTTTTGCCAGTAAACATTCGCCTGGTCGGCGCTGGTGAAATGCACAGATACGTCATGTCCGACATTCATGACGACAAAACTGTGTTCGCCCG
>JAJYOO010000127.1 GCA_021796155.1 Chloroflexota bacterium | reverse complement strand
CATCCGCTTCCGGACGAGCGAGGCGCGGAACTCGAGTCGAAGGTTTGACCATAGAACGGCGCCGAGCTTACCGGAGTATACGCGGGCTGAGAGAAAGATGTTTGTGCTGGTTGGAAGCTTGCGCTTGGCGTTCCGGGAATGAGCGCAACGGCTTGTCCATTTGCCATGGATTGGACGGACTTCAACGCGTCTTCGTATGAGCTGCCTGTGATTTGGCTGTAAAGCTGTGCAGCTTCATCGAGTCGTCCGCTCTCGGCCATGGAAATCGCTTCGGGTAAGCGCATGGCTCCGCCAACCATCTCAGTTAAATCTACGCCGCCCCACATAAAATGAGGTGTGGTGGGTGAAGATGGTGGGGGTGTTCGCAATGATTTAGGAACAATAATTGAACCACCACAATATCCGCACTTAACCGTCAGTGCGCCCGGCTGAGGTTCAAGTGGAGCCCCACAGGTTGGGCATTTAAAAGCCCGAATGGATGAATCACTTGCCATTTTATTTTTCTCCTCTCAAGAATTTTGTGAAAGTTAGTACCGCGCCATCCCGGCCATGCCTTTGACGGCTGTCAGCGCGGCTTCCATCGAAAGGCCGGTGAGCTGGCTGTAGATTTGCGCGGCTTCATCGAACTTCCCTTGTTGTGCCAGCCAAAAAACCTGCGGCATTTGCATAGTCTGATTCATCATGGCATTCATGTTGATCGGGCCAAAACTATATTGATGTACAGGCGCAGATGTTGATGACGGAGCGGGAGTCCGCAGCGATTCCGGGATGATGACCGTGCCGCCGCAATAATTGCATTTCATGGACGATACGCCGCGTTCCGGTTCGAGCGGCGCACCGCAAGCTGGACATTTGAACGCGCGGATGGATGAATCATTTGCCATAATTTGTTTCCTTTGGTTGATTATGTTTATTGTCCCTGCGGCTTTTGTATTTGATATTTTTCCACTTTGTCGCCAATGGTCACGTATACGTTATTCTGGCTATCAATGGTCATGCCAATGACATACCCTTCGAAATGATTGATATACGTTCCGGTCGAATCAAAGACTTGTATCGTGTTAACATCGTTAACGTAAACGCGGCCATATCCGTCAACGGCGATTCCTTCTGCATCGTAAAACTGCCCCGGATCGAAATGGCTTGAATTTGAGTTTTTGCTTCCCCATTGGTTGATGAATTTTCCCTCCGGCGAGTATTTGAACACGGCATTTGCACTAGGACTGGTTATATACATATTTCCCAAACCGTCCACAGCCAAATAAGCTGTGCTGGCATCGCCACCAAGACTGCTTATGGCACTCGGAATCTGAAGATCAATCGAACCATCCTTCTTGAAGTGCGTAATATTGTCCTCCGGGAATCCCGAGAGCGCATACAGCGTGCCGTCTGCACCTGTAACAACGTGCTTATAACCTTGTAGATCATCACTGATTTTGCCAAGAGATTGCCCGCTCTCATCATAGATCAAAATATCGGGACTGTCGGCAATATAAATCTTCCCATCGCGACTGACAGCCAGCCCCTCACCGAGTATATTTATTTTTTTGTCATTATTGTTGGCGGTGAACATGGATTTGAAATTGCCGTTTGGATCGAAGATCTGAACACGTCCATTATCAAAGTCAGCCACAACGATGTTGCCGCTTCCATCCACGCCGAGACTTCGCGCACTTTGAAACATGCCCTGGCCGATTCCCTTCGAGCCGAAGGACATCACCTGGTTTGCAAACATCAATGCGCCGAACGGGTTGAAGCCAAATGCTACAAAGGCGACGACAACCGCAATGGCACAAACTACGAGCGCGATCACGATTCTGCTAAAGATAGATCCGTGAGTGCGATTCGTTCTGGCTGTGTAAGTTGCGCCGGAATAACTCGTCGGAGGGGGATTGAACCGTTTAAATTCGTCGGTTGGCTTATAAGTCGTTGGTGCAGGCTGCGAAGTCACTGTGCGGAATTCCCGAGGAATACTGACTGTGTTGCTGCAATATGGACACTTCATCTGCGCCGCATTAGCTTCCGGCGTGAGGGCCGCGCCACAGGTTGGGCATTGAAACGTATTTACGGATGAACTGGTTGACAAGGCATTCTCCTCTTGGTTTTGATAATCCTATTGCCCTTGTGGTTTTTGGATTTGGAACTTCACGACATTGTGATCGGTGACCGTCGTCGCATAAAGATTGTTTTGTTGATCGAAGGTGATGCCGTAATATCCACCGGAAATATCATTTATATATTTGCCATCAGCATCGAAAACCTGCAAATCATAAGAGTCGTTGACCAAAACACGACCGTATCCGTCAATGGCGATTCCCATCGGGCTGACAAATTTTCCAGACTCGAATTTCGTGATATCTTCGGATGGGCCGCCGAACTGGTCCACGAATGTCCCGGCTGGCGAATATTTGAAAACCGCGGCTGCGCTGCTGTCCACGACGTACATATTGCCCAGACCGTCAACAGCCATGTGTGGAAACCCGGCGGGTTTTCCTGAAACGCTGCTGACAACATTTGGAATTTCAAGGTCAATAGATCCGTCCTTCTTGAAACGGACAAGCTTGTCATCGCCGAAAGTGAGCGCATAAAGCGTCCCATCCGGGCCGATGGCAACGTTTTCATAATAATGGTCACTGTCGCCGATTTGACCAAGCAACTGTCCGCTCTCATCGTAGATTAGAATCTTGCCATTGGGAATATAAATCTTTCCATCGTGAGTCACGGCGATGCTTGAAATACTCACGCTCTTGCCGCCATCACTGACCGTAAATGTAGAGATGAACTTACTTTTTGGATCAAAGGTCTGAACGCGTCCATCCTGCATGTCGGCGACAACAATATTCCCGTTTCCATCCACGCCGATAGCGCGGGCATCCTGAAACATTCCCTGGCCGATTCCCTTTGACCCGAAGGTCATTACCTTGTTGGCAAAAAGCAAGGAACCAAATGGATTGAAACCAAAAGCGAAATATCCAATCGCGCCGAGAATGATGACGCCAAAGACCGCGGCAATGAGTCCACCAGTCAAAAACATTGGTGCGCGGCTGCTGCCTGCTCCGCTCGCAGGCGAAAAACTCTCGCCTGTAAATGTTGAAGAACTCGAGAAGTTTGTTGAAGGAAAGCTGTTCGATTGATAGGAACTTGCTGCCGCGGAAGTTGGGGATGCGCGTAATGATGATGGAATGATGACTGTGTCATTACAATACGGACACTTCATGGATGACTTGCCGGGTTCTGGTTCCAGCGGCGCGCCGCAGGTTGGACATTTGAATGCTCGAATGGATGAATCATTTGCCATTTTTTATCTCCTCGGTTATATAAACAGCCCAAGCATAATCTGGGTTCGGTTTTTAGCCCATAGGACAGAATGGGGAGGTTGATATGAGATTGAAAGTTATACGGTTTGCGGTAAGTCGTGAACGGCGGTACAATCAAATTGCTTCACGGAACGTTTTTCAGCGGCCGATGTTTGGCCGCTTTTTTCACGGATTTTGAATGGCAACAGTTGCTCCCATCATCGAATTACAAAATGTAACAAAAGTCTATTCCACCGAGGCGGGTGATTTCAACGCATTGAACGGAATCAACCTGCGGGTCAATCGAGGTGAGTTTCTTGGCATTGTTGGAAAATCCGGCGCAGGCAAATCCACGCTGCTTAACATGATCACCGGCGTGGATCATCTCACTTCCGGCGAAGTCATCGTGCGTGGAAACGGCGACGATATTTCAGTTCATGAATTGGATGAAGATGCGCTGGCGCTCTGGCGCGGAAAAACGCTGGGCATCATCTTTCAATCGTTCCAACTTTTGCCGATGCTGACCTTGATCGAAAATGTGATGATGCCGATGGATTTGTGCGGCGTCTATCAGCCGCGTCTCAGCCGCGAACGCGCGGTCGAATTGCTTGAGTTGGTCGAGCTTGAAGATCATGCCAACAAATTGCCTGCTTATATTTCCGGCGGACAGCAGCAACGCGTCGCGATTGCGCGCGCATTGGCAAATGATCCTCCAATCCTCGTTGCGGATGAACCGACCGGCAGCCTCGATTCTGTCACAGCCGATCATATCTTCGATGTCTTCGAGCATCTCGTCCAGGAACGCGACAAGACCATCATCATGGTCACTCACGATAACAGTTTAGGGCCGCGCTTCACGCGGCACGTTCAAATCGCGGATGGAGAATTGACCGACATAACGGGACGCGCCCAAAAGTCAAGAAGGAAGCGGACGAAATGACGACGCGCCTTTCCGCTCCTTCGACTTCGCTCAGGACAGGCCCGGAAACGGAATCCATTAAAGTCGCCTCGTCCCACGCTGACGATATGATCCGTTTGCACAGCGTTGAGAAAACGTATAAGAACGCGGCGGGAGAATTTTTAGTCCTCAAGGGTCTCGACCTGACGATCCGGCGCGGCGAGTTTGTCGCCATCGTTGGAAAATCGGGGAGCGGCAAATCAACGCTGTTAAACATGATCACCGGCATTGACCATCCAACGGGCGGTCAGGTGGTCGTCAACGGCACGGACATTTATTCGATCAGCGAAAGTCAACGTTCATTGTGGCGGGGCAAGAATCTCGGAATCGTTTTTCAATTCTTCCAACTCTTGCCAATGTTGACGTTGCTTGAGAACGTCATGCTGCCGATGGACTATGTAAATTTATACGATTTCGATGAGCGGCCCGCACGCGCGATGGAATTATTGGAGATGGTTGGGTTGAAAGAGCAAGCCAATAAATTGCCATTGGCCGTTTCAACGGGTCAACAACAAATGACGGCAATTGCGCGTGCGTTGGCGACTGATGCTCCGCTGCTCGTTGCCGATGAGCCGACGGGTAATCTTGATTCAAAGACAGCCAATCACATGATTGACGTTTTTGATGAACTCGTGCGGCGCGGCAAGACGATTGTCATGGTCACGCATGATCCATCGCTGACATCGCGTACTTCACGCACGATCATCATCGCGGATGGCGAGCTGATTGATGAAACGGTCGTCAAGGCTTTGCCGTTGTTGCGCCACCGCCACATGTTGGAAATCACAAAGAAGGCTCAAAGGTTCACTGTTCAACCCGGTGAAGTGATTCTAAATTGCAATCAGCCAGTAGATAATCTTTACATGATCGCCAGCGGTTCTGTGGACATTATGAAGGCGGATGGCGGACGCGGAAAATTGCTGACGCATTTGAAGACCGGTGAGTTGTTTGGCGAAATTGAATTGTTACGCGGCGGCAAAGCCATTGCCTGCGTCCGCGCCGGGCATCACCCGGTGGAATTGCTGACATTTCCCCGCGAAGATTTTCTGCGGATCATCGAAGAATCGCCGATCACCGCCGAAGCGCTGGGAAAGATCGTTCAAGACCGTTTGGAGGAACATCGCGTAAAGAGCAGGACAAAAAGCGCAGAAAAAAAGAAGAGAGAAGTAAAAAAGAAAAGCGTGAGTCGGAAATCGTGAATCGGAAATTGGCTTTGAACTCAAAACCCCCGAATCCCAATTTCCGGCCCCCGACTCCCGATCATCAAATAACGGACTCATGAAACCTCGTTGGCGTAAAGTATTTCTCGATCTGATAGAAAACAAAGCCCGCACACTGCTGGTGGTTTTATCCATTGCAGTGGGCGTGTTTTCGATTGGCGTGATTGCAGGCGCATATGTCATCATCTCGAACGACATGAGCGCAAGCTACGCGGCCAACAACCCGGCCAACATCGAAGTGCGGATGGTGGACTTCAACGACGATGTGCTGACATCTGTCCGCAATATGCCTGGCATCGCCAATGCGGAAGGCCGACGCGTGTTCAGCATCCGTGTGCGTTCCGTCAACAGCAATGCATGGACGATCATTGATCTCGTAGCAATGAATGATTTCGCGACTAACAAGGTTGACCTGCTCACGCCGGTTGCCGGAAGCACCGATCCGTCGAAGCGGCAAGTGATCCTCGAGAAGGACGCGCTCAAAAAGTTAAATGTCAACATTGGCGATCAACTGGTTTTTGAACTGCCAGATGGGACAACAAAAACCATGCCGGTCGTTGGCGTTGTCCAGGACCCGACGACGGGCGCAGGCGATTTTCTCGCGCCGCCTTTCGGTTACATCTCGATGACTACGCTCGAAAATCTGCAGCAGCCTGATCTTTACGATCGAATCTATGCAACGGTTTCGTCGGGTCAGGATGATGCCGCGCACATCAGTAACGTGGCAGCGGATGTAAAAGATCGGTTGACGAAATCCGGCTTTGCCGTTTCCCGCACGCGGACATCTAAAACGCACGAACACCCACTGGCGTCAACGGTCAACGCCATCCTTGGAATTTTGATGGCGCTCGGCGTGTTGATTGTTTTCCTGTCTTCATCCTTGATTGCCAACACATTGAACGCGCTGCTCAACCAGCATCTGCGTTACATCGGCGTGATGAAATTGGTCGGCGGACGCAATCGTCAAATCCTGGTCATGTATCTGTCGCTGATCGTTTCGTTCGGCGTACTGGCATTATTGATCGCGGTTCCGCTCGGCGGACAAGGCGCATACGGATTGGCTGCATTCATTGCCAACGAACTGCGTTTCAATTTGCTCGGATATCGGATCGTGCCCATCGCGTTCGTGATCCAAATTTTGATCGGGATTCTTGTCCCGCTCGTGGCCGGACTTGTGCCGGTTCTCAGCGGATCGAAAGTCACCGTGCTGAAAGCCATCAGCGGAGATTTGGCC
>JAJYOO010000003.1 GCA_021796155.1 Chloroflexota bacterium | reverse complement strand
CGAGCTTGATCGCGTTCTCATTCGCCTCGGCGCCGCCAAGTGTGAAGAAGGTCTTCTTCAAATCACCGGGCGTGATTTCAGCTAATTTCTTGCCGAGCAAGCCTCGAGGCTCGGTTGCCATCCCGGGCGCGACAAAAGTAATCTGCGCGGCTTGATCCTGAATGGCTTTGACCACTTTCGGATTTTGATGGCCTACGTTCGTATTAACCAGTTGAGAAGCAAAATCAAGATAACGCTTTCCGTTCGCATCCCAGAAATAGACGCCCTCCGCTTTCGTGACAGGGATCGGATTCGTTTGTCCCTGCACAGACCAAGAGAAGAACGTATATTCCTTGTTCATCTCCACGATTTCTTCTGCAGTCAAACTCTTCTTTGTTTCCGCGATCTTGGTCATTCATCCTCCGAGGAAAAATCAAATATGTAGCGGGCCGTCACGCATTCAACATTTGAAAGACTACAATTTCGCCTGCTTAACAATATCCGCGTACACATTCAGTGTTTCATCAATATCGGCATCGCTGTGTGAATAACAAAGGAACCACGGTTCACGCGCATCGTGGTCGGGCATGATGCCGCGCTCGATTGCCATCTCGACTAATTTGAGATACATCTTATGGTCGCTCTTTGCCCAATCGCGCTGGCAGGTCACAGCGTCCACGCCGAGCGCGAACGAGAACATAGCTGGATGTCCGCTCATGACAACCGGAATATCGTTATCCTCAAAAATATCTCTGAGTCCATCCATGAGACGCTGTCCGCGCTGTTGTATCGATTCCAAAATGGGTTTTTCTTTGAGAAGTTTCAACGTCGCGTATGCGGCGGCAACGCCAGGCTTGTTGTTTGTGTATGTCCCACCTTGCGCGACGCCATGTCCGATAATGGACATAATCTCGCGCTTGCCTCCGAATGCGGCCACAGGGTAACCGTTGCCCAAAGCTTTGGCGTACGTTGCCAAGTCAGGTTTGATGCGATAGTATTCTTGCGCGCCGCCGTTCGCGATTCTGAATCCCGTTTTGACTTCATCCAAAATAAAAACAATTCCGTATTCTTCCGTCTTTTTGCGGATCAATTCCAGGAAGCCGGGCTGCGGATCAATCGCGCCGCAATTGTCCTGACATGGCTCGGTAATTACAGCTGCGATCTGTTCGCCATAAGCACACATCACGCGCTCGAATCCTTCAAAGTCATTGAAAGGCAGCGTGATGACAAGTTCGCTCATGGACTTAGGAATGCCTGATGAGGCTGGAACTGGAATCGGATTGCGCCGATTGCCATACGCCTCAACCGGCGCATACGTGGACCACAAAGCATGGTCGTGCATCCCGTGATAATTGCCTTCAAATTTCAAGATGATGTCGCGGCCCGTGAACGCGCGTGCGACACGGACACCGTGCATCGTCGCTTCGGTGCCGGAACAGGCAAAGCGCACCATTTCGACGGCGGGCACCATGGCTGAGATCATCTCCGCGACTTCCACTTCAAGCTCCCCCGTCATCGCAAATAAAACGCCGTTCCTGATTTCCTCGGCAACTTTTGCATCCACATCATCAAACGCATGTCCAAGAATGATCGGCCCGAATGCCATGCGATAGTCAATGAAACGGCGGCCATCCACATCCCAGAGATACGCGCCTTTGGCTCTATCTACGTACAGTGTTATGCCGTCGCCCCAATAGCGAAAATTTGAATTGACTCCAAGCGGCAAAACAGCCTGTGCACGTTTTTGCAGGGATTGACTCTTTGGGCCGGCAACACTCATATAACCTCCGCTCAGTCGGATGATGATAACTTTTCCGTGTTTGACTCTTTTGTGGCGCTTTCCGGGACTCGCCACTGATACACATCTTTCATAATGATCGGCACAATGGATGTAGTCGTTTTGCGTACGCCGGGAATTTTGCGGACCACTTCCGTGACAAAGTGATAAACCTCCGCCGTGTCTCTTGAAACGACCTGAATACTGATATCGTTTTGTCCAATACCGCAGGCCACATACGTCACGCTATCGAACGTTGCAAGCTTTTTGGCAACTTCCATGATGCGATCCGATTCGACTTCGAGCCAGATATCCGCTTTGATCGTCAATCCAAAAGCTTCGGGTTTGACAACCGCCGTGATTTGGATGACGCCCTCTTCCACCATGCGGTCAATGCGATAGCGAACGGCCCGCTCGGAAATGTCACCGATGCGACGCGCGACCTCCGAAGCGGACATACGACCATCTTCAAGTAGAAGATTGACAATTCTGATGTCTATCTTGTCGAATTCATACATAATAAGTATTATTTATTGCCGAAACAGACATAGAGTTGTCGAAATATACCCAATTAAAATCCAGCCGTCAAGGAAATTAACATTAGAGATGATGCTTCGAAAATAAAAAATGCGGCATGTACTTATATAGCACATGCCGCATCAACATCAAATTGGTCAGCTTAGTGGTCGCCGCCAGTGGGAGTTCCTATTCCTCCGCTACCGCTCCCGCCACCTTCGCCGCCGCCCGAAGATTCGCCACCGCCGCCATTTTCATTGTCGCCGCTTCCCTGCGTGGGCGAACCATTGCCACTCCCGCCATTATTGCTATTGTTGTGATGGCCCGACGACCATCCACTGTCGTTCGAAGTTACCACAAGATTGGAAACGACGAATGTTCCATTAGCATCATAATAACCTTGGAATTTCACCGCTGAACCAATTTGCACATTACCGTTGATTGCAGCCTGATCAACGTGAACCGTTTGACCATTGATCGTCCAGATTCCGTTTTGCATTGAATCTACAATGCCGCTAAATTCATAAGAGGTGGGAGGATTCCTAGGTCCAGACGGTGATGTAGATTGAGTCTCCGGGGATGAAGTTCCACCAACCATGGGTACTACTTGGGTAACCGGAGTCGAGGGAGAAGAATTCGAGTGACCGCTTTCTTCGCTGTTCTCCGAAGGCTCGAACGGCGGCAATGGAGCACCCGGAGCTAGAAGTTGTATTTGCTCTGCCTCAACGGTGCCATCACTACGGGTAATTCCAGTCACTATAACAGGTGCACTGGCTGTAATAGCATTGCTAGGCAGGATCGTCGAGCCATTCACAGAAACTGGGATTCCAGAAATTGTCCAAGAATCATCCTGCTGGTGTGTCACAAGTCCCGAAAAGGTGATTGGTGTCGAACGACCCGTATTCAACAATGTACCAACTTCATTGAGGCGTTCCTGTTGATACTGGCTTTGAAGGATATCCTTCCCCTGCGGAGTGAACACAAACATGAGCCTAACATCCTCCCACGTTCGTTTTACAGGGTAAAGCTGATCGCCGGGAATTGAATTCGCCGATGCACTTACCAGACCAGTGCTGCTCAAAACCAGCGCGCCTACGACACCAAGCGTGACGACCAAACGCGGGAAAAGCGGGATCATCCGGCGCGAGACACGTTTCGATTCGCGCATTTCGGCGGCGCGTCGAATTAAACGGTTGCGATCGCGCTTCTGGAACTGGACGGGGACCGGAATCTCGCCCAACAATTTGGCTCGAATTGCGGTATTCAACAACGGACGCAATTCGCGTGCCTGATCGGGATAATGCGCCAGAATTGCGTCAACGGTCTGTCCGCTTTCAAGAGCCTCTAAACATTCTTCCAGAACATCATACTCATTCATTTTCATTTGCCACCTCCCCAATATTGCGTTGCAGGGCAGCCAACGCACGGAATTGGAGAGCCTTCACTGCATTGACATTCTTTTTCAATACAGTCGCTGTTTCCTCTAAAGTGTATCCCTCACCAAATCGCAAAGCCAAAACATGTTGCTGCTCTGGCGTCAATTCAGCATATGCCCGCCGGAATTCGCGTGTCTGCTCGCGACGCTCAAACTCATCATGTGGGATGGACGCCATATCGAGCAAATTATCCGGTAGTGATTCGGTTGGTCTGCGATAAGAACGTCGAAGTTGATCGGCGATGATATGAGAAGCGGTCGAAAGCAGCCACGCTTTCAGGTTGGATTGTGGCCCATGCCCTTTTTGCGAAGCCTCCAGCAGACGCACAAAGACATCGCTGGCAATGTCCTCGGCAGCCTTCTCATCACTCAGCCGATAGCGCACATAGCGATAAACTTCAGGAAAATACTTATCGTAAATTGCGCCAATAACATGCGAGTTTAATTCCCGCAGGCCATCCAGCGCTTGTTGCTCATCGAAATTCTGCATGGGTATGGCGGTCCCCTGGCTGTAAAAGTAAGCCATAGGTTGAATGTTCACACCCAGTATACCATCCTCCCAACAGGTGCCTTATTGACAACACCTGTTGGGCTTGTAATGTCAGTGGCCCGAGCCAACGCCGCGACCATTGCTACTTCCAGATGCGGAGCCGCCAGATGTTTGGGATCTTCCGCCGCCAGCCATAAAAGTATTAACTTCAGGGATTGGAGTGCCAGACATATGAACTCCGCTTCCCTGTGAATTGCCATTATTGATCTGGCCGCTCATGCCTCCATTCACGGCGGCGACTTTGACCTCGCGCACAATCAATGTGCCATTGGAATTGCCGAAAGTCAAATTCACAGTATCACCAACTTTGATCGTTCCGTGCGTCACGCTTGAATTCGTGAAATCGTAGCTCATACCCTTGATGGTAATGCTCCTAGCGTCTACCGCACTCACTACGCCGAAAACTTCATTAGCATTACCTGTTCCCGACATTCCTGGGTTCCCAGCAGTCACAACCGTTTCAGGCTGTTTGGTTACAGGCAGTTCCGTATTTATCTGCGCACTTTGCTTCCCGTCATTCGGTTTGACGTCTTGGGCATTAAGAGCGCCTCCACATGCGCTAAGGGTTATGGCGCTCAGTACGAACACTACAAGCAAAACGTTAAACTTTAATCTACTCATTCCTTAACTCCAAACCACATATCGCTTTCCATAATTTAAAGTCGGAACCGCCCATGGAAAGTTACGTTTTGCGTTGGCTACAAGAAATCTCTCTTCTGGTTACTTTCTTATATCAGAAGAGAGAAAAAAACGAACGAAAAGTCTATTATTCGCTTGCGAAGGCATATACTCGCTGGAATTCCTGCATGAATTGCCCGGCGATTTCTGGATTGTAGATCACGATCAGATTCTCATCGTTGGTGTCTTCAGCGCTGGCCGTGAAATTATATGACCCCATCACCACAATCTGACTATCAATAATCATGACTTTGTGATGCATCAAACCGGAATTACCATCCTGTTTGACGTTCAATCCTGCTATGCGGAACGAGTCAAATTCAGTCCCGACGTTGGATTTCACTTGATCGGTTTCCATCACCCCCGCAACGGTGACTCCCGCCGCGGCTTTCTGACGGATCACCTCACCCAACGGATCCGCTGTGAACGAATAAGCCATGAAGTAAATGCTCGATTGCGCGTTGTTCAGCAAATCCACCAGTTTGGGCTGGATGTTGTCATCAGGCGAGAAATAGATGTCGAGCCGGGTGCCGTTAATCGTCACAGTTGGATTCGGAGTCGCCGCGACAACGTGTGTGCCGAATTTGTCATCCACAAACATTTCGTTAAATTCGGTTGTGTAATCCTCGGCTACTTTCGTCGAGCGGATGAGCATCAGGTTATTGTTATCGCTGTACGTTCCAGTGTCGGTGAAATTCATCGAGCCGGTCCAAACTTCGGAACGATCAATCACAACAAACTTATTGTGCATCAGCCCCTCGCGACGATCACCCAACATAGGAATGCCGGCGTCTTTCAACGCTTGGGGAGCCGCGCGATCCATATTGTCGCTCTCCATCACAACGCGGACCTGTACGCCGCGTCGGTGTGCGCGGATCAACGCATCACGAATACTTTTCAAGCTGAGACTGTAGATGGCCCCATCCACCGAGAGCCGAGCGGAATCGATCGCGGTCACCAGCGGCTCATCCGGGCCGCCGACTTTTTGTTTTGTCGCAGGATTCGTTGGATCGGTAAAATAAAGTTCAAACCATGGACCGCTGACTCCATAACCAACCTGCAATGGAATTTCTTTAAGTGCTGGAACCGCGGTTGATGGCGCAGTTGTTGCAGTAACTGGGGAAATATCTGCTGGAACATCAGCAGATCGCGGGGCTGTTCCTGTGAACAGACTACATGCAAGCGTTACAATACAAATTGCAAAAATAAAACTAAGAAATTTTTTCATAGCATTCTCCTTGTGGAGATTATACATGCTCCACTTGGCGGATGTTATAATCCGCACGCCCACATGACCGAAGTACAAACAGTTTCGACAGCCAACCGCCAGATCGCCCGCGCAGCCGGGACGGTGATGTTTGCATTTGTGCTCAGCAATCTGGTTGGATTGGTACGACAAATTCTGATCTCTCGCGCGTTCGGGACAGGAGACGCTTACGACGCGTTTGTAGCAGCCTCACGTTATCCAGATTTAATTTTCAATTTGATCGCAGGCGGTGCGCTGGCATCTTCATTCATTCCGGTCTTTACTGAATTCCTTGAAAGGGAAGATCGCATCTCGTCCTGGAAGTTGGCCTCGGCTGTCGCCAATTTGGTTGTCCTCGTTCTGACGGCGGTCAGCGCGCTCTCCGCAATATTTTCCATTCAAGTTGTTCAATATATCCTCGCCCCGGATTTCAATCCAGCCAAACAGGAACTGACCGCGTCGTTATTACGCATCCTACTGATCGCGCCGACGGTTTTTGGCGTCAGTGGAATCGTGATGGGTGCGCTTAACGCACATCAGAAATTCCTGCTCCCCGCGCTCGCTTCAACCATGCTTTGGGTCGGATACATCATTGGACTGATTTTCTTAGTACCTTCCATGGGAATATACGGTCTGGCTTGGGGTGCAGTGTTGGGAGCATTCCTTCACATTGGTATTCAACTTCCGCAGCTCTTGCGCCTGCCTGAATGGCGATTTAATTTCACACTCGGCTTGGATAACGCTGCCACGCGCGAGGTTTTATTATTGATGGGTCCGCGCTTGCTCGGCGTGGCGGTCGTGCAAATCAATTTTCTTATCAACACAATCATCGCATCAGGACAACCGGAAGGATCGGTATCGTCATTAACATACGCGTTCCAAATCATGACGATGCCAGAAGTCGCCATTGCTCAAGCAATTGCCATCGCCGCACTTCCGACGTTTTCCGCGCAAGTGGCACGCGGTGAATTGAGTGAAATGCGTCACTCACTTGCTTCAACACTGCGCGGCGTCCTGCTTCTTTCAGTACCAGCAACTTTGGGCTTGATTTTGTTGCGTGGCCCGATCATCACACTATTATTCCAACGCGGCCGATTCAATGTGCATTCGACAGATATGGTTGCATGGGCTTTGCTTTGGTACACCGCCGGTTTGGTCGGACATTCTGTTGTAGAGATTCTTTCGCGCGCATTTTACGCGTTGCACGATACGCGTACGCCGGTCATCGTTGGGACAATTGCAATGAGTCTAAACATCGTTTTCAGTTTTGCGTTCTCGGCGTTATTTGCAGGCATCGGCTGGATGCCACACGGTGGACTCGCCTTAGCCCTTTCCGTTTCGACGGCATTGGAAATGAGCGCATTATTTGTCTTGATGCGCCGCCGATTAAAAGGCATTGACGGAATGAATATTTTGCGCGGCTTCGGTCAGTCCGCGTTGGGAACACTTGCGATGAGTTTGATCATTGTGATTTGGATGCAGGCGCAAGGTTCGGTTTGGATTATCGGATTAGGCGGCGTGGCCCTCGGGACGATTGTTTATGCATTTGCGATTTGGGTGATGAAAGTCCCGGAGTTATTTGCTTTATATAATGGAATCACTCGAAGATTGAAGCGAGCCAATTAAACGGCGACCCGCTTCAAAGCTCGCCCTGAGCGATACCGTACTCGGAGAGTAAGTCGAAGGCGGAACGAAGTGGCTTTATTTCTCGTAGAAATAAAGCCGCACAATCGGCGTAATCTGTGGATGGGGAATCTACTTCCACAACAACCAAACGATGGTCGTCACTAAAATCCCCCACAAGATTCCGCCGGTCACTTCCAGCGGTGTATGACCCAAAATTTCCTTCAGTTCATCTTCGTCCCAAATATGTCCTTTAAGCAATTCGTCAAATAAATAATTGATTCGTTCCGCGTGCATGCCGGCCTGTCGGCGTACGCCTGCCGCGTCGTATGTGACGATCATCGTAATCGCAACGCCCAGCGCAAATATCGGACTGTCATAACCAATATAAAGTCCAACCGCGTTCGTCGCGCCGACAATCAATGCGGAATGCGAACTCGGCATTCCGCCCGTTGTGAGAAGCAATCCCCACACCCAGCGCCGCGAACGCAAATATTCAATTGGCACTTTGATGACTTGCGCGGTGAACCAGGAAATCAATGCTGCGATTAAAACATGGTTGACAAGTAATCCGCCAAGATTCATTCTTCCTCTTCGAAGTCAACCACTTCGCCGCCCGAAAGTTGTTTTACTTTCAACTCGGCTTTATCAAGCAACTCAGCGCAGCGCGTGACCAACGCCTGTCCGCGTTCATACAACGACATGGATTCATCCAACGAGCGCTGCTCGCTTTCGAGCGCGGCGACAACCATTTCCAATTCCTTGAAAGCCGCTTCATAATTTAGTTCCTCAATTGGTTTGGGAGAAGAAGATTTTGGCATAATGACTCCGTTACTTTTTGACTTCCGCATCGAACTCGCCATCTGACACGCGCACGCGAATCCCATCCTTAGCTTGTGCGACTTTGCGGACGAGCGCGCCATCTTTTTGACGCGTGACGACCGCATAGCCTCTCGCCAGGACTTGAAGCGGATTCAGCGCCTCGAGACGTTTGCCCAACCCTGCGAGCCGACTCGTTTCGAGCGCAAGCCGATAAGCTTCTCCCGCGCCAACGCGATGGGCAAGCTCGTCTAGCCGCTGACGATCAGATTGAATTCGACGCGCAGGTGAAAAGAATTTCAAACCAGAAGAAAGAGATACAAGATCATTCTTTCGATTATCAAGCAAATTAAAAATGAAAGAAGAAAGATTTTCGCTGAAAGATTGCAGAGTTGTAGAAAGATCGAGCGTTGTCGTTTGTGTTGCCAGTTCCGCTGCCGCGGTCGGAGTTGGTGCGCGTAAATCGGCCGCAAAATCGGACAACGTAAAATCCGTCTCGTGGCCCACGCCGCAGATAATCGGGACTTCCGATGAAGCAACCGCGCGCACGACACGTTCATCATTGAACGCCCACAAATCTTCAATCGAGCCGCCGCCGCGCGCAAGAAGAATCACATCCGGTTGTGGCTTGAGCTGGTTTAGCGATTGAATTGCTTCAACTATTTTGGGCGGTGCGTCATCGCCTTGAACCGGCGCTGGGGCAAGGATCACTTCGACTAATGGCAATCGTCGCCGGATGGTATTGAGCATATCGCGAATCGCCGCGCCGGTCGCGGACGTCACGATGCCGATGCGTTTTGGAAATTCTGGAATGGGACGTTTGCGTTCGGGATCAAACAAGCCTTCGGATTCGAGCAAAGCTTTCAGTCGCAGAAATTCTTGATATAACGCGCCCTCACCCACCGGTCGGATTTGATCGGCGTAAAGCTGGTACTGTCCGCCGACTTCGTAGACGCCAATCTTTCCATGCGCCGCGACCGCCATCCCATCCTGGAGTGCGAGATTCAAACGCATCGCAGACGTTTTCCACATCACGCTACGAAGTGACGCGCCCGCATCCTTCAATGTGAAATAAACATGCCCCGATGCGGGACGCGAGAGATTCGAAATCTCTCCTTCCACCCAAACATCCTGAAGCGTTGGATCTGACTCGAGTTGATCGCGAATATATTTAGTAAGCGAGGAAACCGTCCATTGAACGGAAGCAAACAATGAAGGCTGCATCAAAGCGAGGATACTCGAAGATGCGTCCTCTTACAAGTGTAGATGTAGTCACGTTTTAAACGTGACCTACTTATCAAAAATCTGCTAGAATTCAACAATCCTATGAAACATCTTTGGTCCCCGTGGCGTATGGCATACATTGAAAATTCCGGAAAAGAAGATGGCTGTGTTTTTTGCAACGTCCAGAAAAAAGAAGACGGCCCAGAAAATTTGATCGCCCTGCGCGGCAAGCTGGCGTTTGTGATTCTGAATCGTTATCCATACACGAGCGGACATTTGATGGTCGTTCCGTTTCAGCACAAGCCCAATCTCGAAGAACTTGATTCTGCGACGCGCGCCGAAATGATGGAATTGACTTCGCGTGCGACGACGGTGCTAAGAAAAATCTATAATACAAAATCATTCAATGTCGGTGTGAACATCGGCGAAGCCGCGGGCGCGGGCGTGAAGGAACATGTTCACATTCACATCGTGCCGCGCTGGGTCGGCGATACGAATTTTATGTCGTCGCTGGCAGAGACGCGCGTACTGCCTGAAACGCTCGAAGATACATGGCGACGCGTCCGCAAAGGTTTTCAGGGTTGACTATTAATTTGTAAGATAGTGGGGAAAATTTTCAGGCTAAACTTCCTATAATGTCACTCTGAGGGAACGTTCTGTGTGACCGAAGAGTCTCGCAGCTTGCAAAGCTGAGACTCTTCGCTGCGCTCAGAGTGACATAATGTCTCTTTCATCGGAGGTCGAGATGAAAAAATCATTGCTCATGCTTTGGGCTATTTTGATAGTTTGTATACTGATATCCAGCTCTTGCGCTCCTGCAACGGCGACACAATCCGTATCAACCAGCGCTCCACTTGTTACACAATCAATTGATTCAAATACATCCACGCCCGCGCCGACATCCACTCAGACTCCCATTCCAACTGCGACGCGCGATTCATTCGGCCCAAATCAAACCGATTTTCCAAAGGACATCAATCCATTAACCGGACAGATCGCACTCGATCCATCATTGCTGAATATCCCGGCAATGCTCGTTTCGATTTCACACTTTCCGCCGACGGCCCGTCCGCAGGCGGGACTTTCATTCGCTCCGTGGGTTTTCGAGTTTTCCATCACAGAAGGCGAGTCGCGTTTTCTATCCGTGTTCTATGGTCAGTGGCCGGCGCCGGAAATTCCGATCACTGGAAATTGTGCGATTCGCAAAGATGCATTCAAGCAAACTGGAATTCTCCTCGGTAGTCGCGTCTGGCTTGACTCAAACAAGAACGGGATTCAAGACCCCGGAGAGCCTGGCATCGGTGGGATTTGCGTCAACCTTTATGACACAAACGGAAATCTTGTCCAGCAAACCACAACTGACACCAATGGTTATTATGGCTTCAATGTAGATGCTGGAACTTATTCGATTGAGTTTGTCAAACCATCGTATCTTGATTTTACAAAACAAAATGTGGGCGACAAGAATCTCGATAGCAGTGCCGACCCAACGACGGGCAAGACTCAAACCGTCAGCGTGAGCAAAGATGATTTAACGTGGGACGCCGGGATGGTCCCGAATGATTCGTTCAACACGCCGACGCCCGATCCGAATCACGATCCGGCGCCCGAGATCGGACCGGTCCGCTCTGGCCGTCTACTTTACGGTTATGTCGGCAACTTCTTCACCGATAGTTGTCTGATCTACGCGTTCGCATCGCCAGAAGTGCTGAGTCAAATTCCGCATTGCTCTTTTGTGACTCATGAATATGAAGGCGGCGGCTCGATGCTGCCCATTGACCGCTTCAAAGCAATTGCGCTCGAGAACCAGAGAAAAACATACGAGCCTATCAATTACGCCAGTAACTTTTTCACAGAACAGCCGCCCGCGGGTGGTGTGCCTGCAAAGCAGATCAATGTTTTCTATGCACTGCTGAATCAATCGGGTTGGACATATGATCCGCTCTATCAAGCGTATCTGCGTTACGTGGACAATGCCGACAAAAACTCGCCGGGCGTTTTGCACGCCGACGTTGATCGCCTGACCGGACGCCAAATCCACGTTGAGAACTTGATCGTACTCATGGCCGACACTGACGTTGTCGAACCCACCAATCTCAATATCCATCTTGATATTGGCAATCAAAATTATGCGTTCTTGTTCCGCGACGGCCAGATGTTCAAGATCAAATGGAATACGCTTGCGGGCGCTTATGAAAAGCAAACCGGGCTTCAACGTCCGATTAAATTCGTGAACATGGACGGAACACCGGCCGCGCTCAAGCCGGGTCACACGTGGATGATCATCGTCACGCCGTTTAGTTTGGTGCAGGAACAAACCAGCGGAACATATCTCGTCAGATACGCCGCGCCGGAAGGCGAAGCGCGATAAAAATAATCCAGCCGTTCAAGTCATGACAAAAATCAGTGGCATGATGAAAAATTACGCAGTATAGTCAAGGCAAATCAGGAGGTCACCATGCAACCAAGAGTCAAATTTGGATTGATCGTCGGAGTCGTTGGTCTTGCGCTAAACGCGTGTGTGGGAGCGTTTCTCGGCATCTGCGGACCGGGAGTGTCGCTCATCGCTGGAGCCGCGGCTGGCTTCTTTGCCGCGCAGGCAGAAAAAGCAATTACGAAAGGTGATGGTGCGCGGCTGGGCGCCATCTCCGGAGCAATTGCAGGCGCGCTCGTTTTGATCGGGCAAGTCATCGGAGCTGTCGTCGTCCTCTTGTATGTTCAGTTTACCCATACGCCGATGATATTCGGCCAAGCTCCGCTGCCCAATGGAAGTTCAGCACAGCAAATTGTGTATTATGCGACTGGCATCGGTACCGGACTCTGCTTTGGGTTGATCGGCGTCATCCTCGCCGCACTCGCCGGAGCAGGCGCAGGTTATCTCGGCACACCCGACCAGCCAGCGCCAGTCCAACAAATGCCGACACAGTAGCCAGTCTTCGTTCCAAAAGTAATTGCGAAAAGTAACAAACGTCCATGCCTTGTGACATGGACGTTTTTATTTTCAATGCGGCTATAATAGCTTTACAAAAATCAGTAAGGAGACGACATGGGCAAAGAAACTGAAGCTGTGATTCTTTCCGCAGTCCGCACACCGATTGGAAAATTCCAAGGCGCGTTGAGCGGACTGCCTGCTACAAAATTGGGGGCCATCGCTGTCAAAGCCGCGGTGGAACGCGCGGGGATCAATCCGAACGAAATCGAAGAAGTGTTGATGGGAAATGTAGTGCAGGCCGGTGAGGGACAAGCGCCAGCGCGTCAGGCTGGGATTGGAGGCGGAATCCCTGCAACGATCGGTGCGACGACTGTCAACAAAGTCTGCGGATCGGGACTCAAAGCCGCGATGCTGGCCTCACAAGCCATCCGCGCCGGCGATGCGGATTTATTCGTCGCGGGCGGGATGGAATCAATGAGCCGCGCGCCGTTTCTGGTCAACGGACGAAGCGGCGAATTGAAATTCGGGAACCAACAACTCGTTGATGCTTTGAACAATGACGGTCTGTGGGATCCGTTTGAAAATTGGGGCATGGGCATGGCCGCCGAATTCATCGCGGACGAATATGAAGTCACGCGCGAAGCGATGGACGAGTTCGCATTGAGCAGCCACCAAAAAGCAGTCAAAGCAATTGAAGATGGAAAGTTCAAAGCCGAGATCGTGCCAGTCGAAATCAAGGGACGCAAAGGCGACGTCACAGTGGTTGATAAAGACGAATGCCCGCGCAAAGACACGTCGCTCGAAGCACTCGCCAAATTGAAACCCGCCTTCAAAGCGGACGGCAAAGTGACGCCCGGCAATTCATCTCCGATGAACGATGGCGGCGCAGCAGTCGTGATTGCATCGCGCGCTTATGCGGAAAAACATAATCTCAAACCGTTGGCGCGCGTCGTTGGTTATGCTCAAGCCGCGGTCGAACCAAAATATTTGTTCGCCGCGCCCGCGCATGCGATACCAAAATTGTTGAAGAAAATCGGTTGGACGTTGAAAGATGTCGATTTGTTCGAGGTCAATGAAGCCTTTGCCGCGCAAGTTCTCGCGGATGGATATGCACTCGCGAACGATGGTTGGGACTGGAACAAGGTCAACGTCAACGGCGGCGCGATTGCATTAGGACATCCGCTTGGCGCAAGCGGCGCGCGCGTGCTAACAACGTTGATCTACGCGTTGAAAGATCGCGGATTGAAGCATGGCATTGCATCGCTATGTCTCGGCGGTGGCGAAGCCGTGGCGATGGCGATAGAAATCGAATAGGTCTTACAAGTCTGACAGGTCGACTTGTAAGACTTGTTAGACTTTCTAAAACATAAACGAGGATGCATTATGAATATAAAAAATATTTTTGTAATTGGTGCGGGGACAATGGGCAATGGCATCGCGCAAGTCGCCGCGACTTCGGGTTATCAAGTCACGTGCATGGACGTCATGGCCGCTGCGTTGGACAAAGCCAAAGCGACAATTGCCAAGTCCACCGCGAAGCTCGTTGAAAAAGGCACGCTCACGGCGGACCAGAAGGCGGCTGCCGACAAAATCAACTTCGTCTCGAATTATGACGATCTCGCCAAAGCGGACTTCGTCATCGAGGCCGCGACCGAAAACCCCGAATTGAAATTCAAGATATTCAAAGAGTTGGATTCCAAGGCGCGTGAAGGTGTCATCATCGCCAGCAATACATCTTCGATCTCAATCACCAAAATCGCCGCGCAGACCAAACGCACGGACAAAGTCATCGGGATGCACTTCATGAATCCCGTGCCGCTAATGAAACTGGTCGAAGTCATCAAAGGACTCGCCACCAGCGAAGAGACACTTAAGACCACACTCGAACTTTGCAAAGTCATGGGCAAGGAAGCGTGGGAAGCCAATGATTCGCCCGGCTTTATTTCCAATCGCATTTTGTGTCCAATGATCAACGAAGCGGTTTTTGCTTTGCAGGAAAATGTCGGCACGCCCGAAGCCATCGACGCGGTGATGAAGCTCGGAATGAATCATCCGATGGGTCCGCTGACACTTTGCGACTTGATTGGCCTTGATGTCGTCTTGTTCGTAATGGAAGTTTTGCAACGCGATCTCGGCGAAGATAAATATCGCCCCGCACCATTGCTGAGGAAAATGGTTGATGCAGGTTATTTGGGAAGAAAGACAGGAAGAGGGTTTTATCAGTATTAACCTTAACCATAGGTGACAGTCATCTTTAGATGACTGTCACCTACCACCCACTAGAAGAACAGGTAAATATGGCTCATACAAAGCATGGGGAAATAATTAGCAAGTTAAGTTTGTACCGATTCATGTCAAAAGGAGGATAGGATGGAGTTAAAGGATTTTGTATCCGAAACACTAAAGCAAATCATTATAGACGTAAAGTCAGCGCAAGAAATTGCCAAGGAACAAGGCGGACAAATCAATCCGAGCGGTATGTATGCGACCGCGGCTAGTGAAAATACAGTTTTGCGCGGGCCCAACAGAGAAGTAGTCCAAGAAATTGAATTTGATGTGGCCGTAACTACAACCCAAGAAGACCAAGCCAAAGGTGGAATTGGGATCTTCGTTGGAGGAATAGGCATTGGCGTTCAAGGCCAAAGTGGAGATCGCAATTCCGCGATAAATAGAATCAAGTTTAAAGTGCCTATAATTTTACCTTTCCAAAAGCAATAAAAAAAAGAAATTCTATAGTTCGCAAGCGAGTGTTGGTACGTTATTCTCTTTTATAGGAGCATTTGATGACTTCAATGAAAAATAAGCGCGTCATTATTACTGGTCCAACATCCGGCGTCGGGAAAGAAATCGCGTTGCAGTTGGCAACTCTCGGTGCGGACGTTATTCTCGCCTGCCGCGATATCAAAAAGGGAAAACAAGTCGCGGCAGAGATCGTCCGCAAAAATAATACATCCAAACCGGTGGTGATGTTTATTGATACATCCAGCCAGAAATCCATTCGCGGATTCGCAAAAGAATTTCGACGAAGATACCGCCGTCTCGATATGTTGATCAATAACGCGGCGATGAACCGCGGCACGCTTCCCAAAATCAACAGCGCGGACGGCATCGAGCTGACTTTTGCTACGAACGTGCTCGGTTATTTTCTGCTGACACAGGAATTGCTGGATGTGTTGAAGCGCAGCGCGCCAGCGCGCATCATCAACGTGGCATCCGCCTTTGCCAGCGATCTCGATTTGGATGATCTACAATTCGAGCGACGCAAATTTGAAAGTTTTAAAGCGTATGCCCAATCGAAAGCCTGCGACCGTTTGTTCACGTGGGCGCTCGCACGCCGATTGAAAGGAAGCGGCGTAATCGTCAACGCCATGACGCCAAGCCTGATCACTGAAACGGGTTTGTATCGAAACGCGCCCGCGGACTTGGTCGCGCGCCTGACAAAATATTCCGGCGGACGGACAAGCGCAGAAGGCGCGGACACCGCCGTCTGGCTGGCAAGCGATCCTAAAATGGAAACCGTGACAAATAAGTTCTTCCAAGACCGCGAAGAGCTTGAATGCGAGTTTCGCAATAAAAGAGACGAAGAAAAACTGTGGAAGATTTGCGATGAATTGGTAAACAACGTCAATTCGCGATAAGAAAAGAAATATTATCTCGCGCTCCCGAAGGACATCGGGACGATGTGAGCGGAGCCGCTGGTCGAGTAGTTGCGAAGCAACATATCGAGACCCGGCGAAGTCGAAGGGTAGGTTTGAAGTTAACTCCCTCGCTTCTGTTGTTATATAATGAAAAGGCGAGGGAGATATGTTTCAAAACATAACCAAAACCTATCACGAATATCCGCGCACGTTTTGGATGATGGTGTTCGTGAACTTCATTGACCGCCTGGGCGGATCATTGCTCTTTCCCTTCTTTGCCCTCTATCTGACAAAACGATTCAGCGTCGGCATGACGGACGTCGGCGTTCTGTTTGCTGTCTTCTCGCTGTCCAGTTTCATCGGCGCATTCCCCGGCGGCGCGCTGACCGATCGCTTCGGTCGCAAAGGCATCATCATTTTCAGTCTGCTCGCGACATCCCTCAGCACGTTGTTCATGGGCCTAGTTGGGACATTCCAACTCTTCATCTTGATCGGGTTTGTTTCAGGAATTTTTACCGACATTGGCGGGCCAGCGTATGAAGCCGTTTTTATGGATGTACTGCCGGAAGAAAAACGACCGAGCGGATTCGGCATCCGACGCGTGGCGTTCAATCTCGCCGTTGTGGCGGGTCCCGCCATCGGAGGTTTCATCGCCGCCCGATCCTACTTTGCGCTGTTCATCATCGACGCGATTGTCAGCAGCATTGTTGCGTTGATGGTTTTCGTGCTCATCCCTGAAACCAACCCTGCTTTAGCCGAAGGACAAAAGCAGGAATCAACCGCGCAGGCTTTCGGTGGTTATTTACGCGTCCTGCGCGATGGAAAGTTTATGATCTTCGTCGGTGCTTGTTTTCTTGCATGGCTGGTATACATGAACATGAACACGACGATGGGCGTGTACCTGCGTGATAATCATGGTATCGCTGAATCGGGGTACGGTTGGCTGATCAGCTTGAACGCGGCGATGGTGGTGCTGTTCCAATTCCCCATCACGCGCCGAATCGAGAAACAACCTCCCATGCTGATGATGGCACTCGGTGTTTTCTTTTTTGCGATTGGATTGGGAATGTATGGATTCGTCTCCGCGTATTGGCTATTCGCGGTGGGGATGGCATTATTGACCATCGGCGAGATGGTCACCGTGCCGATTGCGAATGCCGTGGTCGCTTCCTTCGCGCCAGAAGACATGCGTGGACGTTATAACTTCATCTTCGGCAATTCATGGGGCATCGCCTTCGCTGTCGGTCCCTACCTGGCCGGGCAAATCATGGACAACTACAACCCGAATCTTCTTTGGGTTGCCTGTCTTCTGATTGGCCTCATCACCACTTTTGTTTTCATAGTGTTGCATTGGCGTATTCACCCGAAAGCTGTTGCGACGATACAAGCGGGATAAGATAACTTATAAACCGTCAGCCTTTACTGGCGGTTTTCATTTTTTCTTTAGCAGAATCACCCGATACATTCCGCGGCCAATGCTCGGCTCATCATGGATAATCTCGCATGGACAATCTTTCATCAAGTCACCTAATCGGCGATTGATGTCTGTGCCGAAGAATGTGCTGAAGATGTTGAGAATCCTACGAATGAAAGAAACCGATTTGCCTCCTGGCAAAAACTTGTCAAAGATTACCGCTCGCCCACCGGGCTTGAGGGCCTGCAAAGATGATCGTAAACAAGCATTGCCATCCGGGATAACAGACAGAATCAAATTCAAGATCACCGCGTCGAAAGCGGATTCTTTAACGAGCAATGCTTGAGCATCGCCTTGAATCAATTTAACGGCAGCCGCACAACGGTCGAGTTTGAGGCGGGCTTTGGCAAGCATGTCAGGACTTAGGTCAATGCCTGTCGCGTCCGCGTCCGATGGCAAGAAAGGCAAGTCCGCCCCAGTCCCAATTCCAACGAGCAAAACTTTTTCGCCGCGTTGCAGGTTGAGTAATTCCAGTGCGCGCTTGCGTCCGTGCATGAACAGATGATTGACCGTGGAATCATAAATCGGCGCCCAGAGGCGATAGATAAATTGATTCCAACGATTGGTCATCTCCATGGTCGCGTTCCGAGTTGATAATGATAGATGCCGGACGATCTCGCTACTCCCGGGATCAGGCGAAACCATAAGAAAGGCTTCATCAACGGCTCATCGTCGGCATAATAATTCCACTCGTCGAGCAGACGGAACTTCGCACCCCACGATTCCACATCGTGCGGATCTTTCAATTTCCAATGCAGGCGCGCCTTGACTCTGGCAAGCGCAAGGTGAATATTATCTGCCCAGATGACAAATGGCGTGTGCGCATCGCAAACCAGTTCGCAGCCGGGAAAATGTTGGCTCAAGCAGATGAACAACTCCTTGACTTGTGCTTCTTCAAAATATGGAAGCACGCCTTCGGAAATAAAGAGAACTGGACGTGGCGTAAATCGTTCCACTTCAGCAAACCAACGGGTGTCAAAGGCAGATGAAGTGATGGCGTGATAACGCGGGGCTTCGGTGAGAATCAACTTCTTGCGAAGTTCCATCACTTCGGGCAAATCGAGATCGAACCATTCGACGCGGTCATCCCCAATCCGTTCGTAGCGTGTGTCGAGTCCGCAACCGATATGGACAACAATACCGTCGGGATTACGTGCAAGGAAGTCGCGCACGTGCCTGTCGAATCGCCGCATGCGGATGATGACAGCGATCTCATCGTGCCGTTGCATGATCAAGTGCGAAAAATCCGCGTTGATGCGATTCATGATTTCGACAGCTTTCTCATCCTTGATAGCACCATCGGAACGCCTGGTCTCGCGCGCTCGCACAAGCAGGGTCATCAGCAAAGTTTGTGGTACACCATCGAGGGATTGAAGAATTTTTTCAGGCATAGGATTTTCCTCAACAACGAGAGAAGTCCATTCCCTTTTCATCTTATGCCATTTCGAAACAATTTCAAGTGGGTGCCAATGCTATAATCGCCACAATTCGCCGCGGAGGGCACAGACATGGATCAAGTTTATGATTATGTAATTATTGGTTCGGGCTTTGGGGGAAGTGTCTCAGCCATGAGACTGACCGAAAAAGGTTACTCCGTTCTCGTCCTTGAAAAAGGCAAACGTTTCGACGACAACGATTTTGCCAAAACCAATTGGCAATATTGGAAATATATTTGGATGCCGGCGATTCATGCATTCGGCATTTTGCAGATCAGCATTCTCAAGGGTGCGATGGTGCTACACGGCGCGGGAGTCGGCGGCGGAAGTTTAGGTTATGCCAATGTGCTTGAGATTCCGACCGATGAGACATTTGCAACACCCGCGTGGAATCAACCGGTTGCGTGGGGAAAAGTTTTGAAGCCGCATTACGAGACTGCTCAAAAAATGCTTGGCGTGGCGCGCAATCCAAAACTTTGGAGGGCCGATGAAGTTCTTAAACAATTCGCCAATGAACGCAGCATGGGTCAAACGTTTCGATCTGTAGATACTGCAATCTTCTTTGGTGAACCAGATGCGACTGTTCCCGATCCATACTTCGGTGGCGAAGGGCCCGCACGCGCAGGATGTAAACATTGCGGCGGCTGTATGATTGGATGCAGGTACAATGCCAAAAATACACTGCCGAAAAATTATTTGTATTTCGCAGAGAAGAATGGTGCACGAGTAATCGCGGAAGCGGAAGTGGTAGACATAAGACCGTTGAACGTGGACGGCGGACCATTGTACGAGATTCACTATCAGCGTTCGACATCGCTTCTTAATCGGAACCCGCGGCGGGTCCAGGCCAGACGCGTGATCCTGTCTGCGGGCGTGATGGGAACCGTCAAGCTGTTGTTGAATCTGCGCGACGAGAAAAAGTCGCTGCCGAATCTTTCCCTGCGACTCGGCGACATGGTACGGACAAATTCCGAAGCACTGCTTGGTTCCGTCGCGCGCAAATCGGACATCAATTATTCGGAAGGCGTCGCGATTTCATCCATTTACAACCACGATGAGATCACGCGCATCGAGCCGGTGCGTTACCCCGACGGTTCATCATTGATGCGATTTTTGGCCGCACCACTGATTGACACTGACGTGAGCATGCCAATTCGGTTGTTGAGATTCTTTGGCTGGACACTGACACATCCGATGGATTTTTTGAAAGCACTGGTCCTTCCGGGCTGGGCACACAATGTGACGATTTTGCTGGTGATGCAGCACGCCGATAATCGTATGCGCTTCCGCATGGGACGAAGCTTGTTCACACTCTTTCGCCGCGGCATGGTCGCAGAACGTGAGCCGGGTTATGAAATCCACGCGCAGGTCAAAGGCTCGCACGAACTGACGCGCGATTTTGCAAAACGCACGAACGGAGTTGCTCTCGGCTCGATTGGTGAAAACTTATTGGGCTTGCCGACCACCGCACACATCCTCGGCGGCGCACCGATTGGAAAAGATTCAAGCGAAGGTGTTGTAGACGAAAACTTTGAAGTGCATCATTATCCCGGCATGTACATCGTTGACGGCTCGATCATGCCCGCCAATCCCGGGGTCAATCCTTCATTGACGATTACTGCATTGGCAGAATATGCAATGTCAAAAATACCTGAAAAGAAATGAGCACGCATGAATAACGATTTTCGAACATCCCGCGATTATGCTCTACAACTCGACCAGCAAGACCCGCTTGCTTCGTATCGAAGCCGGTTCGTCATCTCAGACCCCGATTTGATCTACCTTGACGGCAATTCACTGGGACGCCTTCCGAAGGCCGTCATCGAACGTATGAAAACAGTGATCGAAAATGAATGGGGCAAAGATTTAGTGCGCGGCTGGAATCAAGGCTGGTGGGATGCGCCCACACGCATCGGCGAAAAGATTGCACAACTGGTCGGCGCATCGGCAGGACAAGTCATCGTGTGCGATTCGGTTTCTGTCAATTTGTTCAAACTCGCCGTCGCCGCGTTGAGATTGCAAAAGGGTCGAACCAAAGTCATCACCGATACGTTTAACTTTCCATCTGATTTATATGTTCTACAAGGTGCGATAAATCTATTAGGCGATGAACACAAAATTGTACGCATCGGTTCGCAGGACGGTGATGTCACGCCTGATCTTTCGATACTCGAATCCGAAATAGATGAAAGCACTGCCCTGGTCACGTTGTCGCACGTTGTATTCAAAAGCGGCTATCTCTATGATATGGCGCGCGTTACAGAAATGGTACACCATAAAGGTGCGCTCGTATTATGGGATTTGAGTCATTCCGTCGGTGCTGTGCCGATTGCGTTGGATGCCTGCAACGCCGACTTTGCCATTGGTTGCACTTATAAATATCTTAACGGCGGGCCGGGCGCACAAGCATTTTTATATGTCCGCAGAGATTTGCAGGAGAAAACTTCTTCACCGATTTGGGCGTGGTGGGGACAAAATGCGCCGTTCGATTTTGATCTCGACTACACTCCAGCGCCGGGCATCAAACACTTTCTGACCGGTTCACAGTCCATCCTTTCACTACTTGCCATGGAGGAATCTCTCAATCCGACTCTTGAAGCGGGGATGAAGGCCATCCGTGCGAAATCAGTGCGGATGACTGAATATGCCATCGCCTTACACGATGCCTTCCTCGCTCCGATTGGATTCATGCTCGGTTCGCCGCGTGACGTTGAGCGGCGCGGTTCGCACATCAGCATTCGCCACGCTGACGGCTACCGCATCAACCGCGCCCTGATCGAAGAAATGAATCTCATCCCAGATTTTCGCGCGCCTGATAATATTCGTCTGGGACTTGTGCCACTCTATACATCCTTCACCGAAATATGGGACGGCATGGATCGTATCCGCCGTGTCGTGGAAGAAAGACGCTACGAGAAATATTCACAACAAAGATTGACAGTAACATAAAGGTATTGTTGATGATTACCGCACTGCCAGATAGGGGCGATGTAATGTCGCCTCCACGGTAAATTACAATTCCGCCCACTTCCGAATCTGATCGTGATGCGCGCTCCACGCCTCCCACGCGGACTTCGCCCATTCTCTCGCGACACGTTGATATTCTTCGAGCCCGTTTGCGTTGGCCGCATCAACCACGGTAACTTTTCCCATCGAAGCCGGTGGCTCGAGCCAAATGAATCGATCGCTGAATTGCGTTGCACGTCCGATGGCTTTGGTTACTTGCGCAACAGGCAATCCTTTTTCGAGCGAAAAATATAACCCGATCAAATGTACAGCGACAGATTGAATCGCTTGCGGCATTGGCTTGCCCGGATGCTGAACCGCGTACGAATCTACAGACAAGCGATGCACAACCGGATAACCATACTCGCCATAATCGCGGGCAAGCAAAACTCCATAAACCGACCAGCATCCGGGCGATGACAACATGTATCTATGCGTTGATCCGTCCATGTTCGGAACCAACGCACCGCAACTGAAACACAGAAGAAGATTATTGTCCATTGAGCAAAATTATAACCGTGCGAAGGTTATAATCTTCATGTGGACATTCTTTATCTTGACGAATCAAGTATTGTTCTTAATAAACCTGCTGGTCTTTCTGTTTTGCCGGATGGATGGGAAAAAGATTCGCAATATCTTGTTAAGCTGTTGGAAGAAGAATACGGGAAGGTATTCATCGTTCATCGCCTCGACAAAACCACTTCCGGCATGATGGTTGTTGCGCGGACAGCCGAAGCGCACCGTTCGCTCAACATGCAATTCGACAAACACGAAGCGCGCAAGATTTACCGCGCCATCGTGGAAGGTAATCCAAAGTGGGATGAAAAAATCGCAAAACATCCGCTGCGAGTCAACGTGGGACATAAACATCGTACAATGGTGGATGACAAAAACGGAAAACCATCCGAGACGAGATTTAAAGTTCTGAAGCGATTTCAGGATTACGCTCTGCTTGCTGCAGAATTGATGACGGGGCGCACGCATCAGATTCGAGTCCATGCGTACGCGTTGGGATATCCACTTTTAGGCGATACGCTTTACAGTGCACCGGAAACAGAAATCATCGCGCGTCCCGCGTTGCATGCACATTCGTTATCGTTCACGCATCCACAAACAAACGAGCGGCTGACATTTACTGCACCTTATCCCCCAGATTTTTCAAAAGCGTTGGAACGTTTAAACGTTTGAGCGTTCAAACGTTCCAACCGATTACGAGATTTTTCGCGCTTCCATGTAGAAGCGTTTCTCTCGCGCCTCACCCATCGAAAATGTTTTGCGCGGCAACGCCCCATCGAGAATGACCGTCTTGAATAAATCAGACTTGTGCATGCCAGGCAAATAAATTCCTGCGTTGCCAGCTTGCGAGCCAAGCCTCACAACGACATCTTCGCCATGGACATAATCAATTTTTTCCGCACCGCCGTCTTTCATGAACGGATCGAGGAAAGCTTGAATCGTGCCAACCGGTAAATTGGATGACGGATGTGCAATCTCAGCCACACCAAATCCCTTGCCAGCGACAACCAGACCAATGGCTTGCTTCTCGCCGTCAGCCGAGTCCACGCGTTTCACCATTTCTTCTGCACTCGCGACTGGTGTGTACGTGAAGTTCGCGCCAAAAGTTGACTGAAGCGCGGCAAACAAACTCTTCTTCAAACCAAACAATACACGGTGAATCGGTTCGAACTCAAGCCCTTCATCGTGGACATTTTCGATTTCAACCAGCGCATAGCGCGCGGGATGGTCCATTCCAACCTGCGGTTTGATCTTTTCCCAAATGGCCTTGGCCGTAGCAAGCGAATGATTGCCATCACCCATCGCGAAAAGCAAAACGGGTTTATCTTTGCCGATGCCATATTTCTTCGCAAAGGTTTCGCGCTTTGCTAAATCACGCAATGTCGCGACAACTTTGTTTTCGGAATCTTGATTAACTGCATAACCTGCGAGATGACCGCTATCAAGCATTAAATCAAAATCGTAAAGTCTTTCAAGTTTTGATTTTGCAACAGACAGTGGTTCGATGACCGTGCGATTCGGGTCATCAATCAAAACCAGAATATGCGGCAATTCCAACGCTGCACCTTCGCGGATTTTCATGCGCGGGGGCAGACGTTCGACAATCGTTCCCTCGGTAGCACGGATGAGGCTGCTCGAGCCTTTTGTGTAATCGTAGCATTCAAGATCAAGCGCAAGGACGATGCCTTTGCGAGTCTTACCTGCAACGGTGCGCTCGACATAAATCAATCCATCACGCGGCTGGAGAATACCGGCATCCAGATATTTCCGCATCGCAGATTGAATGTTCTGAATGCGCTGCTCTGCGCCCGGCTTTTCCAAATAAACTTCGGGAAAGGTCAGGTTCAACGTGGACGGCGCATCGCCAACGATCTTCTCAACTTGATTCCAATATTCCGGCTCAGAAGTAAATTGGTCACAGGCAATAACAGCCCATTTCTTTAAATCTGTTCCAGATTTGGGCAAATATACTTGCGGGATTTGAATGCCAATATCGCTAATGATTTTCATGAACACCTCGTTAGAAGATTCAAACACAAAGGACACCAAGGTCACGAAGGAAGAATCTCTTTTCCCTTTGCGTACTTTGTGTCCTTTGTGTCCTTCGTGTTAAATTGAATTTATTTTCCGTTCTTTGAAAATGCAATCAACTTGGCGGCAACTTCCGCACCGACGCGGCCCTGAGCTTCATGCGTCGCGGCGCCGATGTGCGGCGAACCGATGACGTTATCGAGCTTGAGCAATTTCCAATCAGTCGGCGGTTCTTCAGCATAAACATCCAACGCCGCGCCTGCGACTTTGCCACTGGTCAACGCATCGTAGAGCGCGTTCTCATCAATGATGTCGTCTATTTCCGCGTTGACGAGGCGCTGAAGGCTGATCTGGCGGCGCAGGGTTCGGAGCCATGGGTCTACGTTCGGCAGGGCGCGGCGCGGGAAATCGGCCGGTCCGGGATTGTGGTCACAATTGAAGGCGGACGGCCAGGTAAAACTTTTTTACTCAGGGCGGATATGGACGCGCTGCCGATCGTGGAAGAAACTGATCTGGCGTATAAATCGCAAACGGGCCACATGCATGCTTGTGGTCATGATATGCATACCGCGATGCTTTTGGGTGCTGCCAAACTGCTGCAGAACCACCGCCTGGAAATTGCCGGA
>JAJYOO010000126.1 GCA_021796155.1 Chloroflexota bacterium | reverse complement strand
ATCTGGCCGGATCACCATTCTCCTCGGCAAGGTTGTAAATGCGGATGAGAATCGCCATGTAATGTCGTTGGAGGCTGGCGGTACCAACCGTGGTGAAGAGGTTGAAGAGTTGGGGCGGGAGAATGTCAAACGGATTCGCCACGTTCGGGCTCCCAAACGAGGATATCCTGCGGCTGGCAGTTGAGCGCGTCACACAGACGAGCGAGGGCATCGATGTCAATGTGACGCGCCTGTCCTGAATCGAGGCGGTAGATGAAGTCCTTCGGGACACCCGCTTTCTCCGCCAGTTTACGCGGCGAGATGCGTTCGCCCGTTTCAGCTTGCTGTTTGCCGAGGAGAATGGTGATCCGGCCAGATGTCATAATTGTAGAACGCATGTTCTGTATTTTACAGGCATTCGGTGGATTTGTCAAGATATTCGGTTGGGGAAAACGGACAAGCGTCAGATCTGCCGAGAGGAAAATCCGTGTGGCGTTGGTTACTTACCCTTGCGCGATTTTTCCAATCGGCGTTTATAGGCGTTGTTATTGATCAATGCCTTTGCCAAAAAATGAGATAAGGAAATAGGGCTTTTCAGGTGTAAAGTTGGTTTCGACGGGGAATGCTCAAAGTATGTTAGCCATTTTTGATTTCGGCGGACTGAAGTCCTGTCTCAGTTCATGAAAGTCGGCCCAATGCCGACTTGGAATGCCAATCGAAGGATTTCCATGCGCTCAGCAGGCGGCTTCGCGAAGCACTCTGTGGGATAGCCCAGCGGGCCAAACCGCTTACAAACTTTTAGCGCACCCATGCTATACCACTAAAGACCCTTTTATGCCAAAATGTAGTCGTTTTTAATTTTATATGTTGTTAAGATCGAAATCGCTGCTGCCAAAAACATTATGGGAATCAAATGGTGGCTCATTCGGATCATATCTTGGCGGTGTGGATGGAGGCTTGATGTTGCGCGTCCAGCGATGCCTGCTTTTCGAGTTTTCGATCATTTCCTGTTGGATTTCATCATTGTCCCACTTTTCGAGCATCTTGATTTGTTTCTTGACCCAATCCGCAGGTTCACCAGGCTGACCATCATCTTTATCGAGAAAGTTCCAATCAACTAGACTTGATGAATTCGCTTCCTTTTCATCAGACCCGGATGCGATAAACAAACTTGCTAGTTTCGGGTCAATGCTCGGACGATACGGCGCGATCCGTTTTTTTTGATTTTCATTGCGCACGCGGCGAATTTCCTCATAGGCAGTCGGCGCGGCTGGATCAATGAATTGCATCATGCGGTTATAACGCGAACCGTCGCCGCGCGGCGGAATCCATGGAATGCGATGAGCATTGTCTCGCCACCAAACAACTTCGGCGAGCAATCGTCTTGTATCCGCATCGTTGAAGCGCGAGCATAATTCGCCAAGCGACTCCGCCGCGTCAACAAAGAATCCCAAATCGGCGTAAATCTTGCCGATCCAGAGCAACGCCCCATGCGGATCGTTGGTTTTATCCAACGCATCCGCAAAAATCGTCCAGGCATAATCGGAACATTCTTCATCGCCGAGACAGTACGCGCCGAGCAACTCCGTTTTTCCATCTTCAAGAATTTTCCTAACGTCGGCGGGCCCGTTCAATTCCTTTTCGCATTCATCCTTATGCTCACGATCCCAGCCTTCCCAGCGGCTCATGAATCGGAATGACAAAGCCAGTCTGCGGCGATGTTGCCACGGACGATCATCCCATTCGTCAATCATGTGCTGGATCGCGATGCGATTGTCATAAATCGCCCACTCATCGCAGAAGAGTTGATAAACCAATTCTTTGGCTTCATCACAATCGGGAAATAACGCAAGCACATGAAAGCATAATGCGGCGGCATCCGCTTGCGCCGCGCCATTGACCCTCATTGTGCGCACGGGCTAACATCTTGTGAACATAATCGGGATAAGCAGACACAGCTCATTTCTATCGAGAAATCAAATACAACATCCGCAAAGCTTTCAGATCATCGTAGTTCAGGCTTCCGTTCAACTTATCATATACAGGCTTGAGATAGGTTGGACCAAGTTCATCGAACGCGGCAAAGACGGCTTGTTTTTGTTCTGCCGTGGCGGAGGTCAACGATTCCAGGTCGTCGCCCTTTCGCAGGATATTTCCTGCCAAAACATATCTTGTCAAATGATCAAGTATCGTTCCCTTTTCAACTGCGTATCGTTGCACCAGACTTTCAATGGTATCTCCCGCGTTGTATGCCTCGCCAACCATGAAATAACGGCGATGCGAATCGCTCTTCTCGCGGCTCGTCTCTTTCTGCCGCTCCGCTATATTGTGTTTTTGACAATATTCTTTGATGACGGCAATGTACGCCTCACCGTATTGCCGCGACTTCACTTGCCCCACGCCCGAAATGTTCAGCAGACTCTCCACCGATTGCGGGTAATACGCGGCCATCTCTACCAGCGTCTTATCCGAAAAAATCACATACGGCGGGACGCCAGCCTCGTCTGCCATCTCTTTTCGTTTTTGACGAAGGATGGCAAACAGCGCATGATTGTATTCGATCTCTTCTTTCTGCTTTCCTTCTTTCTTGATTTTGATTCGCTCCGCTTCCTGCACGACGCCGAAAACTGGTTGCCGTTGCTTGAGCATCTCCAACGCCTTGAACGTGAGACTCAGCGTGTGATATTCGCCATCCTGTTTCAAATATTCCATCGTCAAAAGTTGACGCGCAATGTGCATCCATTGCTTCTTTGTCAATTCTCCGTCGATGCCATACGTGGATAGCTTGTCATGATTCCAACGCAAAACCTTTTCATTCTTTGAGCCAAGCAAAATATCTGTGATATGCCCCGCGCCAAATTTTTCGTCCGCGCGTTTGGCGCATGAAAGAAACTTCTGCGCGAAGACGGTGATGTCGGTCAACGCGGCTGGGGCGGAGGTGCAGTTGTCGCAGTTGGAGCAGTTGTCGGCGGAGATTGATTCGCCGAAGTAGTTGAGCAATGGCTTGCGTCGGCAGGTCGTCTCGTCTTCCGCAAAACGGACGATGGCGTCCAAATGTTGAATAGCGACGCGTTTTTCCTAGCCTTCTTTTTAGTCAATGAAATAATTGATTTTGGCAACGTCGGAATAACTGTAGAGCAAAAGACAGTGCGCGGGCAGGCCATCGCGTCCCGCGCGTGCGATTTCCTGATAATAACCTTCGATGCTTTTCGGCAAATCAAGGTGAATGACAAAGCACACATTAGGTTTGTTGATGCCCATGCCGAACGCGATGGTGGCAACGATGATTTGCACGTCGTCACGGATGAAGGCCTCTTGATTTTTACGCCGCTCGGAATCTTCAAGTCCCGCGTGATACGGACGAACAGAATATCCGCGCGAAGCCAGATACGCGGCAAGTTCATCGACCTGTTTGCGCGAGAAACAATAGACGATGCCGGTCCGGGGCGGGGGATATGCAGTTTAGTTGCTAAAATTTGCACAGCCATGCAGTGATTATAAGTTATTGGTCCATACCATCTGAAAGTGACTTAATTCCTCTTTTGCTTCTTACAAAAAAGACCCCATGAAACGGAAAAGCTATAACGTTTTTGATCATCTTCTTACGCAGGAATGCAAATAAAAAACGGCAGAGAATTTCCTCTGCCGCCTACGTTGCCGCCTACGCTCTTTTCTGAAATTTATACCCATATACATGATATATGCCGCACGGGGATGATTGTGTTTAGGCTTTAACCCAGATGGAGATGAACCTTTGGATACTACTCTTAACTCATTAATCTGGGATATGCTCCAACTCTCGCCAACCGATGAATGATCCAGTACTAGTCTGCATGGACTGCTCTCCTCCATAAACCACATAGCCTTGATTTTCAGGAATCGCCGTCAACTGCCGCCAGTATTGGAGATTGTCAAAGTAGCTGGTAGACATCGTTTTGCCGGACTTAATCTCAACCGGAGTGATTTTTTCGCCATTCACCAACAGGCAGTCAATCTCTTTACCATGATTATCCTGCCAAAAATAAGGCAGGCGATTCTCACCACGATGGAAGCTGCGCTTGATAAACTCATTGATGATCAGATTCTCAAAAAGCCCGCCTTTTAGATAGTGTAAGTTGACCTGATTTTCTTCGCGAATACCAAGTAGGGAACAAGCAACGCCCGTATCGTAAAAATATAGCTTTGACGATTTGACCAGCCGCTTGTTGAAGTTGCGATGATAGGGTTGTAGTCGATACAGAATGTAGGAACTCTCCAAAATCGATAGCCAGGCTTTGGCAGTGTTTGGGCTGATGCCAGCGTCACTTGCAAGACTGGCATAGTTGAGCAGTTGTCCGATACGCCCGGCGCATAACCGGGTGAATTGAATAAAAGAATTGATATCTCCGATATTTTTCATCAAGCGTACATCTTTTTCAACATAGGTTTGGATATAAGCCGGATAAAAATCGGTGGGGGCGAGGTCACGGTCATAAATGCGCGGATATTGACCTTTGAAAATCAAGTTTTCGTATTGCCCCGCATCTGGCTTCAATTCTGCAAAAGATAATGGCAGCAAGTGTAAAACAGCAGTACGTCCTGCCAGCGTTTGACTGATCTTCTCCATCAAAAGGAAGTTTGATGAACCGGTCAGAACGAATTGAATTTTTCGGTTTTCATCCACCAGCTTTTGAATGTAGGAAAACAAATCTGGAGAATTTTGGATTTCATCCAAAATTGCACCGTTTGGATAATTCGCGAGGAAGCCACGTGCATCAGTCAGAGCAATCTGGCGGATGTCAGGCTCTTCCAAAGATACATAAAGCAGGGTGGGAAAGGTAGCCCGAACGAGGGTAGTCTTGCCTGATTGGCGAGGACCAGTAAGGGTAATGACCTGGAATTTCTTAGCAAGAGAGATCAGCTTGGTTGCCAAAGTTCTTTGGATCATAAGAATACTCCACGGAGCGGATAACGGCTGTCAATGTTTCTATTCTAGCATTGATTGTGTAAATATGCAATTGTATTGCTAAATTGTACAAACTGAAATACGGCGATAAATTTGAAAATATCGAATGGAATTGGTGGAGCATAGAATAAAAAGCATCAGAGATTACTAAGGAGTCAAAAGTGTCGCGCAAAGCAGCAATCTACATCCGTACATCATCCGATAAACAGGGAGGAAAAGCCAGTCCCAGCGAACAGGAATTTGACTGCCACACCCTAGCAAAACAAAAAGGATTGCAAGTAGTTCGCGTTTATCGAGATGTGGAAAAATATCGGGTCGGTAACAAGTTGGTTGAGCCTTCCGGTAGCCGCTCAGATCGTCCTGCTTTGCAATCCATGCTCAATGACGCTGCCAGAGATAAATTCGATATCATCCTCGCTTGGCGTGAAGATAGACTGTATCGTGGAATACGAGCGATGTTAACAGTCTTGGAAACCGTCCAGGACTACAAGATCGAAATCCTGTTGGCAAAAGAAACCTTTGATGCCAAAATCGCTCCCATCCGTGCTTGGGTAGCCCAGATGGAATTGGAAGGGATGAAAGAACGAATGACAATGGGAGTGATCGCACGGCTTAAAACAGGCAAAGCAAACACAGGACAGGATCGCTACGGTTATATTCGCGCAGGTGAAAATATCGACATTGTCGAAGAAGAAGCGAAGTGGGTTAGGAACATCTTTGCATGGTACATTCAGAAAACTCCCCTCATGCAAATTCGAAAACGCCTGATTGCTGCAGATGCTCCACAAAAGGGGAGCAGTATTCCCCGACGCATCCAATAGTCCCGGTCCAGCATTCAGGCTATACTCAAGTCTGCCAGAGAATATGCCTATGGATTCAAAACATATTCCCGTGCAGGGCAAACCTTCCATATCCCGGTTACACCCATCATCGATATCCCCACCTATGAGTTGTTTGTGAAGATGCGAGAAGAAAACAAAACCTACCCAAAACACCGCAGGCAAAATAATTACCTTCTATCCGGGCATCTGAAATGTGCCTGCAACCTGACCTGGCGGGCACGCACCGCAACCCATCGCAACAGCCGCAAGGGCGAGTGGGTGGAACGCAAGACCCCGATCAGTACCTATTTCTGTCCACAACCCCATAAGGAACTCAGACCGCCGGAATGTCCAAAATCAGTGAGCGCTAAACGTGCAGAAACACAGGTCTGGAAGAAATTGTATGAGTTCGTCATGAACCCGGATTTCTTGCTTGCACAAGCAAAAGAATTGGTTAATCAACTCCAACAAAAGTATGAACACCTACAAAAAGAACAGCAAGAGATTCTTGAAGAACTAGAAAGAGAGTCTACCAAGCGCCAGCAAGTGATCACGGAAGCCCGCAAAAAATTGAGGGCAAATGCTGAATTTGATGCGCGAACTGTATAAAGTAGAGGAGCGCTTAAGGCGCAGGCTGACAGCCCTGAAACAAGAGATAGACACCTATGCCAGGTTGGATTGGGAAGAAAAAGTCAAGGGGTATGTGGCGGACTTTCAGACAGGGATCATAGAATTGAACAATGCCATCCCCAAAACTCCCGAAGAACAACATCGTGTCTTTTTGTTGAAAAGGCAACTGGTGGATGAACTTGTTGCCGAAGCGATGATCAGTGGTAAGCGGGACCTTCAGGTGGAGTTTCGAGCCAAAATTTTGGATCTGGCGGTGAATCAACAACTGCTGGTTTTTCCGAATGCTGGAGAAATTGTTGCTCGGCTGTAGTGATCAGTTTCCAATGAAAAGGATAACGCCTTGACAATCCTTTCCCTTTTGCAGGATTGTCAAGGCGTTTTTCCATTAAGTACG
>JAJYOO010000125.1 GCA_021796155.1 Chloroflexota bacterium | reverse complement strand
GTTATACGGCGGCGGTATAACGGCTTATGGATGGTTTAGTGCTCGCCGCCTAACATCCTAAATCAATTAGGACGTTAGACCGCCATAGGTTAAAATAGGCTGAGTAACTGACCCATTTTAGCATGTGCAACGGAGAATCGGCAATGTCTGAAAAAACTGTATCCTCCCCGCAAAATTCCCGGAAACCCAAACCACACAGGCTGCTCGATCACGTCGGCGAGGCCCTGCGCGCATTTTATGGCGCGGCGGGCTGGCAGTTATAAAAGTCCGTTGAATGGTTGACGCTCAATGAAACAATGAAAAAACGGATGAAAATCTTCATCCGTTTTTGTTATCAAGTTATCTTTCTATCTTCGTCCGCCACGATCACCGCCGCGTCCACGGTCTCCGCCGCTTCGACCGCGATCGCCACCCCGGCCTCGATCCCCGTTGCCGGGTCGTGGGCCGCTCTTGCGGGCATCCTTCGCCAGCGCCTCTTCCACCGTCCAGCCTTCGAGCACGGCCTGACGTGAAAGTCGGATCTTGCCGGTCGGGTCAATCGCCGTCACCATCACGGTGATCTCGTCGCCCATCTTGACGATGTCTTCGACCTTCTCGACGCGTTCACTGTCAAGTTGGGAAATATGAACCATGCCATCCAGGCCGGGCAGGATCTCGACGAAGGCGCCGAAGTCCGCGATGCGCACGACCTTGCCGGTGTAGATATTGCCAACTACGGCAGATTCGCCCAGCGATTCGATTCGTTCCTGTGCAAGCTTGCCACCTGCCGCATCGGTGGTGGCGATGTAAACAGTGCCGTCTTCCTGAATGTCGATCTTGGTTTTGGTCTCTTCCTGCAAAGCGCGGATATTCTTTCCGCCGGGGCCGATCAGCGCGCCAATCTTGTCCACCGGAATTTTCACGGTAATGATGCGCGGGGCGAACGGCGAAAGTTCGGCGCGCGGCTGGTCGAGCACGGCCAGCATTTTATCCATGATGAACATGCGCGCGATCTTTGCCTGTTCCAGCGCTTCTTTCATCATCTGCGTGCTCAAGCCCGAAATCTTGATGTCCATTTGCAGGGCGGTGATTCCCTCGGCAGTCCCGGCCACTTTGAAATCCATGTCGCCGAGATGATCTTCCGTGCCTTGAATGTCGGTCAAAATTTTATAACGTCCGGTTTCATCGGTAACGAGTCCCATTGCCACGCCGGAGACGGGAGCCTTGATCGGCACGCCCGCGTCCATCAATGCCAGTGTCGAACCGCAGACCGATCCCATCGAGGTCGAGCCATTGGATGACAACGCTTCGGATACGATGCGGATGGTGTATGGGAACGACTCTTCCGCCGGGATGACCGGTTCGAGCGCACGTTCGGCCAACGCGCCATGCCCGACCTCGCGGCGGCTCTGGCCACGAAGAGGCTTGACCTCGCCCGTGCTGAACGGAGGGAAGTTGTAGTGGTGCATGTAGCGCTTGGAGTCAACGGGGGACAGGTTATCAAGTTCCTGCGCTTCGCCCAAAGTTCCGAGTGTGGCGAAAGATAATACTTGAGTCTCTCCGCGTGTGAATAAGCCGCTTCCGTGCGCGCGCGGCGAAACGCCGACTTCGCACCAGATCGGGCGGATCTCGGTCGGCGTGCGGCCATCGGGACGTTTGCCAGCGCTGAGAATTCTTTCGCGCACGATCTTATGTTCGGCCTCGCTGAATGCAGATTGGACATCCTTTGCCGAAGGAGCGCCTTCTTGCGAAGTACACATTTCAGCAGCAAGATTAGCTTGCAAGGTGTCCATGCCGCCGTAGAATTCAACTTTGGAGAGCGGCTTGTCAAGCAGTTCGTTCATCGGAGCGTTGACATGCTCAAAAACTTTCTTAATTAGATCTTCGTTTGCGGTCGTAATGGTGGCTTCGCGCTTGGGCTTGCCGATCTCAGCCGCCATCTTGAGTTGAAGTTCGATCAGCGGTTGGATGGACTTGTGTCCGAGTTCCAAGGCGGCGACCATTACATCTTCGGGGATTTCGTTCGCGCCGCATTCGACCATGAGGATTGCATCTTTGGTGCCGGCAATTCTCAGGTCCAGGTCGGAGGCGTCCACTTCCGCAAAGGTTGGGTTGACGATGAATTCGTCGTTCACGCGCCCAATCCGGACAGCGCCGATGGGTCCGCCCCAGGGAATATCCGAGATCATGATTGCGGCTGAGGCAGCGTTGATGGCCAGAATATCGAGCGGGTTCACGCCATCGGATGAAAGTGAAAACATCATCACTTGCACTTCATTGCGCATGCCATGCTGGAACAGCGGGCGCAGAGGGCGGTCGGTCAGGCGGGCGGTGAGTATGGCATCCGTGGACGGACGCCCCTCGCGTCGGAAGAACGAGCCGGGGATCTTTCCGCCCGCGTAAAGCCGCTCTTCATATTCCACAGAGAGCGGGAAAAAGTCAATGCCTTCGCGCACTCCGCCCATGGTGGCGGCTGCAAAAATGATGGCGTCGTTGATGCCGAGGGTGACCGCGCCGCCTGCCTGACCAGCCAGTTTGCCGGTCTCAATGGTAACGGTGCGCGTCCCAACGGTGGTTAAGTAGCGTTTTACTTCGGGTTTCATAGATTGTCTCCTATGTTTTGGAGTACATGAACTTGCTCATGCGAAGATTGTACAAGCGATGGCAAGCCGCCGCACTCCAAAATATGTTTTCCGCCTGGATCAGGGACTGAAGAGTGGGGACAACGTGGTTGTCAACACTATTCAATTCCTGACTGCGGTGACTATTAAAATAGACCCTAAAGGTCCTGGAGACCTTTAGGGTCTAGATCTTTACTACTTGTGGCGCAGGCTTAAGCTTTCGGTGAGGGCCAGATAGCGCTGGTAATCGTTCTTGCGCAGATAAGCCAACATTCGGCGGCGGTGCCCGACCAATTTGAGCAGACCACGGCGGCAGGATTGATCCTGCTTGTTTGTCCGCAGATGCTCGGTTAGATGCTGGATGCGGCCCGTCATAATGGCGATCTGTACTTCGGGCGAACCTGTATCTGTGTCGTGGCGATGGTAATCCGTGATGAGTTTGGTCTTTGTTTCTTTTGCGAGAGGCATGACGTATGCTTCCTTTCTAAGATTTGTTGCAGGTCTCCGTGCCCACAGCCTAAACCGTGTGACAGGACCAGTCACTGACTGCTATTATACCAGAAATGAATAATGGGCAAACGGAATACCAGGATTTAACCAGTACAACTAAGCCCGGCCAATTGGCCGCCTCTACTTTACTCTTGAGCTAACAGTTCTTTCAGCCTCGGATGCTCCGCATAGACTCCGCGATATTTCCCAGGCAGGAGCGCCGCGATGTGACACATGATGTCGTCCGTGAATTGTTTGAGGGCGGCGTCGCGCTCTTTGGCCGGGAGCGGCGGCAGGGAGAAACTTTTGCCCGCATGTATTAATATGTGAGACCGTCGGAGATGTTTGAGATTGTCAACGATGACTTTGTCTTCAGTGCCGGCCAGTCCAACTGGGACAACCGGACGATTCAATTTCGCCGCCAGATAGCTCACGCCTGGTTTGCCTTCCGCCATTGTAGCACTGCGGCTGCGAGTCCCCTCCGGCGCAATCACGAGGATGTTGCCTTCTTCCATCAGCTTGATGATTTTTCGCAAAGCTTTCAGGTCTGGGTTGAAGCGGTCAATGAAGATCAGGTTGAAATACTTGCTCAGGAATTGGAATAACGGATTCTTTTCCCATTTTTCGGCGACCGGGATGAAGACATCCCATCGGTCGAGCGCATAGTACAACATGGCTGAATCAAGAATGCCGAGATGATTCGTCGCAATGACGTATGCGCCTGATTGAGGCAGGTTTTCGTAACCATGGATTTCGATTTTGGCAATCAGATCTAAAATGGAGCGGATGAGCCGGCGCAGGAAGTTTCGCATGTCCCCAATTTTACACGAATAGCACATGGATATAAAAGGACTTCTCCTCAGTCTGAGGAGAAGTCCTTTTATATCGTTTCTGTAACCTGCATCTCACGATACGCACCGCACGAAACGCAAAAGTTTATCAGCTTGCTTAGCGTCCTGTGCGGGCTTCGCGGTTCAAATTCGACGTTTGTGAGATGGCAAATGTTCCATGGAGGGATGCGATGACGGTATGCGTTATTTCCATAAATAATCGATATTGGGTTTGTCATTCTTGCCTTCCGTGCCGTATTTTTCAAACATCTGGGCGAAGATATCCAGATCGTCCGGCGCGATATTGATGATCTGAAAGCCGACATTATAAGAGGTCGGATCAATATGATCGTGCTTGCACCAGCGGCTGCTGGCGCTGAAAACCATGAAGGTCTTATTGGCGAATTCGTTTGGCAGCTCGATGCGAAAATTGAAATCCATGTTTGCCGGGATGGGTTTCTGGCTGTCGAGCTTGAAGCCTCCGGTGCTGATATCGGTTAAGTGGCCGACAAGGGCACCGGTCTTATCGTCCATCATCCGCATGTAGTGGGGAAAATTTCGTCGGTTCAATTTTCGTCGTTGCGGCGTGGTATGCTTCTTCATGGCAAATCCTTTCTACGAATACCAATGTGTAATTAGTATAGAGCAAGCATGCCCAAGAATCAAGACTTTTTCTGTCACGTTTACTCCGCCTTTAAAATGTGCGTGATAATGCTGGCGCCGCTCCCGCCAATATTTTGCGCCATGCCGACCTTTGCGCCGTCCACCTGGGTTTGACCACATTCACCGCGCAATTGTTGGACAACTTCCACAATTTGATACAAGCCTGTTGCGCCGACGGGATGTCCGCGCGCCTTCAGCCCGCCGCGCGTACAGATCGGTATCGGACCCTTGACCGTGATGGCGTTGTCGAGGCCAAGTCTTGGCCCCTGGCCGCGTTCGGCAAATCCGCAGGCTTCGAGTGACAACGCGGACATGATCGAAAAGGCATCGTGTAATTCGAAGATATCAACATCTTTGTTAGTGATCCCTGCTAGTTCATAGCATCGTTTTGCAGATTCATACGCGGCCGACAAAAACAACGAATCTTTGCGCGAATGCACCGCGATTGTGTCCGTAGAAGATGCGGAAGCCGCGATAACTATGCGCGGGCGTCCGGTCATCGAAGCGACCTTTTCAGCCGGGACGATAATGACCGCGGCCGCGCCGTCACCGATGGGGGACGCGTCCAGCAGGTTAATGGGTGTTGCCACCATCGAAGATCTCTCGAACTTATCCAGCGTGATCTTTTCATGCAAACGTGCGTATGGGTTGTGCATGGCGTTGGCATGGGAGTTGATCGAAAAAGGTGCAAAGTCAGCGTGTTTCCAGCCGAATTCGTGCATGTAGCGGCGCATCACCAACGCGTTCAGTCCGACAAATGACACGCCCTGATCGACTTCGTAATCGGCATCGGCGGCTGTGGCCAGCGCGGCAGTGATGTCGTGGCCTGCCTTGTCGGTCATCTTTTCGGCGCCGACCACCAGTGCAGAGTCGATGTCGCCCGACGCGACCGCCATCAGTCCCGAGCGAAGCGCCGCGGCACCCGATGCGCAGGCGGCTTCTATTTTGACGGCTTCCTTGTTCCAGTGTCCGATCCAGTCTGCCAGGAATGTCCCCAATTGATTTTGCCCATCAATTATTGGCGAGAGCATGTTGCCGACGAAGAGCGCATCGACCTTCTCCATCCCGGCATCCTGCGTGGCGGCAAAAGCGGCCTCGCCGCCGATCTCACGCAGGGATTTGTCCCACTGCTCGTCAATTTTTGTTTGACCGATTCCAAGTATGGCTACTTTTCGCATGAGCTAATTTTACCAGCCGGAACTATCAGCGTCTATCAGAATTAAGAAACGGGAACAGAATTTAGATAAAGGCGTCTTTGTAAGTGTATACTTTGAACAAGAGGAGAAAACGATGAAGATGATATTGCTTTGGAGTGTTTTGCTTTTCTCAATTTTGCTTTCGGCTTGCGGTAAGCAAACACCGACCCAGCAACCTTTGCCAAGTCCAAAACCATTTCCGACCTCGCAACAAATTCCAGAACTTTCAGGTATATGGACGGTTAGTATGCAATTGTCAGGTGGGTTTGCCGGCCTTAGCCAATCAATAGAGATTTCAAGCGATGGAGCAGTGACTGCCAAAGATGAGCGGAGCAACAAAGTAGCGAAGCGTCAATTGATTTCAGATGAATTGACAAAACTGACCAGCCTGATCAGTTCGGCTTCTTTGCAATCGCCAACCGACCTTCTTACCGGTTGTGCGGACTGTTTTAATTACAATATTCAAATCAACTCTGATAGCGGGAAATTCACCGCGCAGTTGGATGATGTCAGCCTGCCTGATTCCGGTATAAAACTCCTGGTTGGGTATTTGGGAAAACTCATGAATCAAATGCTCGCTGGCGGATAAGTACTTTAATTTATGCAGGATTATGCTGGCAAAAAACATCGTGTAGACTTATTACCGCTATTTCCATTGGTGCATGAGATAAAATTTCGCCTAGGCATTATTCATAAAACTGATGAGTTATTTTAATGTAAAGCCCATGATTCTGTTGTATGCTTATTGCAGTAGAAAGGAGGTACCAAATAGAGACACCGCCTGAACTGCAAACCGAAGGAAAGGTCGAGACGCCCTAAACCTGGACACAGCCCTATAATCCTTAGCTCCAGACGTTCCCCAAACGAAAAGAAGGTCCGATCCGCTCTTTCCTTACATATATATAGAATAAGTTGACGGATGGGTGTTACCCATCCGTCTCTTGTTGTCCATTCGTTGCGAAAAAACACCCCACTTCCCCCTTTATTGAAAGACGCAAGAAACACTCCGATTTGATGCGAAACTTTATTTTCCTCCTATCTCG
>JAJYOO010000124.1 GCA_021796155.1 Chloroflexota bacterium | reverse complement strand
TCAGTTTTGCCCAATGGCAAAACTGAAATAGCCGGGTACGTGATATTGTTGTCTGCCACACCCATATATCCTTGATTATCAACCTCAGCGCTGATATTGCCGTGACCACCAGCGTCCACATTGACAACGAAGTAAGCGATGCCAGCTTTATCCTGTCCGCGCACATGGACAACTGTATCCAGCGCAGCCCAAAGCTGACCATTGACATACTGGACCTGCTGCATGCGTGTGTCGTTGCTATCCAGTAGGGATTCTGATTCTGTAAATGGATCGGCGAACCCGAGCAAATAGGTAGTCGCGCAGGAAGGCGCATTGAGACAATCTACCAAGGGAGTACTGCCAACCTTCTGATCGGATTGAGGCGGAATGCCATAGGTCTCAGAATGTATGACAGTATTGGCCAAGCTCGGATTTGGATTGGAGGAGTTTAATGACCGGGTATTGGTCAGGGCCCAGGCAACCAACTCGTTCGAGAACGTTCCTCCCGGCACGCCACTGGCTTCCTCACCAGCATTTGAACTGAGGAAGAATTCGGTTCCATTCGAACCGGTGGCATATCTGCCTGCCGGAGAAATGGCCGGCCAGACTGTAAATCCGGGCTGGACACCGTTATGCGAGTTCACCGCGCCGACCGTGGCAAACTGAACGACATTAACGGTCGCAGAATTAGCAGCCAAAGCGCTCTTGGAGAAAGCATAGATCTGTGCGCTCTTGAACTCAGGACCAAAGAACGAGTATTCATTGGTTGTAAGATAGAAACCGTACTTGTCTGCGCCAAGATGCGGATAATCGCCAAGGCATGGCCCGTGACCGGTCCCATCGGGATTGAGTGAGCAGCCATGATCGGGTGTTCCCTGCGTGCCGTCATCCTGGACCGGCAAGCGATACACAACCCAACTACCCGTTGGATCGGAAGAAGTGCTCACGGCAATATCAAGGTGGTTGGCGCCAAGGAAAGCGCCTGATGATGGATCAACATCCAGTGTCAATACGTCAGTGAACCATCGCTGGGTATCGGTGTCAAAATAGCACGATGGATCGGTGACGAACTGTCCAAACGCGCCCGTGGTGCGATTGATGGCCGCCGGATAACCATAGAACGTGTTTAGGTCAATCACACCAGTCAAAGGATTGCCGCTGGTATCGTAAACACGCAACACGTCATTGATGATTTCCATCACGAAACCGTTGCCAGCGCATAAACCCTGATCTGGCGGTTCGAGACTGAACTGATTGCCGCCATTAGCAAGCCGTTGATCACGATGATCGAGCCCATTGAAGGATGCAAACACGCCCGGATTCGATCCTGCGATTTGGCTGCTCCTAACGTTCGGCGCGTTCAACGACGCGCCCGAATTGTTGCCGGAATGTCCATCATTATGTTCAACCGTTTCGCTTCGATTGACAAACGGATGATCCGAACTATTATTTTGCGGGGAGTTATTGCCTTGCGAACTATTGGCGCCCTGGCCGACCACAGCTTTGAGAATCTCAGGCGACTGCACGCCGTTCACATCAGACCCGGAAGCGGCCGCGGCAAACGAGGTGACTCCCACTCTGCTGATCTGGCGGACAAACGGCGAAGCGCTCGCCTGCTGGGAAGCCGCGGCGGCAGGCAAGACGCCGAGCAAGCTGACCATCATAACGAGCGCTGATAACAACGTAAAAGCCTTTCTAGGTTTCATACGATTCTCTCCTAACAATAAGGTTCTCGAAAACTCTTTTGGTGAAAGACTTATCATTGAAAAAGATTCAGTTTTTTGTTAGCCTTTTATAGATCACCTCCTTCTTCATAAAAAATTACTGCAGAAAGGCATACTCCAGAAAAGTCATTTTTGAATCAAAGCTCTCCAATGCCTCACAACAGACTTGTTGGAGGACGATTTTCCTCCAATTTAGTTACATTCCTTATACAGCAATTTTGCACAAAAATCAAGTTGTGATTTTTCAAACAAAGTCGGTGATCGCCCCATTACTCACGAATAGAATCCCCCAAACGCAATCATTCAACCTCGCGCGGCTTAGCAAGAGCCGGAGATCAATATAAAAGCGGAATCAACCTCCACGTTTTCTTTCGATATTCCGCATAGTCAGGATTCATCGCGAGAAGCATCTTCTCTTCATTTTGGATTCGATAAATATAAACGGCACACATAACGATGAACACGATCAATAACACAATCCAATTTGACGTCGCGGCGGCTGCACCGGTCCACATCAGGATAGAGCCGAGATAACCGGGATGGCGGATCACGCCATAAGGTCCCGCGCGAACGATGGATTGATTTTCAACGACCTTCAACGTCCGCGTGTAGAACGCACCAAGCACGCGGTTCGCCCACCAGCGGAAGAGCAATCCAAACAAACTGACTGCAACTCCAAGCCAGCCGATCCACGCGGGAAGTGTCCCAATATCAAACACATTGAGAATCCATGAAGCCAGCAGAACTAGCATGGACAGAGCGTACGCGATGCTAATATACATCGTGCTGTGCCGGTCGAACTGTCCCGCCTCGGAGCTTCTGGCCGCTACGCCGCGCCGGCTTCGGTCGAGATAAAAGAACTGCACAATGACAAGATATCCCATAATGGTCGTGAGCATTGCGAAACCTATTTTCTAAACAGTCGAATAATAATGTTCAAGACAACGGTTAAGATCAATGATAGAACAATGGAAGTCACAATGGGAAAATAAAACGATCCGTTTTGCCCCTCAATGCGAATATCGCCGGGCAATCTTCCAAGTGGAATTCCAAATTTGCCGGCGAGATAAATGCCCCCGCCTACCAGAATTAAAATGATCCCGCCGATGATTAGATAACGGCCAATGTTTTCCATGTTCTTGGGTTTCCAGATTTGAAGGTTTAAGGTTGAAAGGTTAACTTGCAAACTTTTCAACCTGCCAACCTTCCAACTTACAACAACCTTGGCTGACCTTCATCCACATATTTCAATCCTAAATGCTCATACGCGGACTTGGTTGCCACGCGGCCTTGCGGTGTGCGATCCAAAAATCCTAATTGCAGAAGATACGGCTCGACCACATCCATGATCGTATCTTGTTCTTCGCTAATTGACGCGGCAATCGTATTGAGTCCAACCGGGCCGCCATTATATTTTTCGATGATGGTTTTCAGCACGCGCCGATCCACATCATCCAATCCAAGAGGATCAACCTGCAACAAATCCAGCGCTTCTTTCGCGACTTTTTGCGTGACCGTCCCGTCCGCGCGGACTTGTGCATAATCGCGGACTCTTCGCAACAAACGCAACGCGACGCGCGGCGTGCCACGCGCGCGTCGCCCGATTTCTTCCACGCCGCCTTTGTCCACGTGGACATCCAACAATTTCGCGGCGCGCGTGACGACAGCTTTCATCGCCTCCAAATCATAATAATCAAGACGATAGACCGCACCAAACCGCGCTCGAAGCGGCGCGGTGACCAACGCGAGCCGCGTCGTCGCGCCGACAACAGTAAAGCGCGGCAGCTTGAGTCGAATCGAACGCGCCGACGGTCCTTTGCCGATCACAATATCGAGCGCGAAATCTTCCATCGCCGGATACAAAACTTCTTCAACCGCGCGTCCGAGGCGATGAACTTCGTCAATGAATAAAACGTCGCCAGCGCGCAAGTTTGTGAGAATTGCGGCCAAATCGCCTGCGCGTTCGATGGCCGGTCCCGATGTGACTTTGATGTTGACGCCCATTTCATTGGCAACCACATGTGCCAACGTCGTCTTGCCCAAGCCTGGCGGGCCATAAAACAAAACATGATCCAACGCTTCGCCGCGCTGACGAGCCGCGGCGATCAGAATTCCAAGATTTTCCTTGACTTGATCCTGCCCGATCAACTCCGCTAGCTTTTGCGGACGCAGGGCATTGTCCACGCGATCGTCTGGTTTCGCTTCAGGATCGAGATGTCGTTGATGGGTATCAGCCATAAGACGATTATAAACTGAAATAATGCGCGTCCGCTTTCAGTCCAGGCGAGAGGCGATATATTCTTAAAGTATGAGCAGGGATGGCGGATTCCGTCATCCCTGCTGTAAGCTCTTCGGTAGTCTGGCGATCCTGGTCAGGTCAAGAATGACTTTAGACCCATGACTTTGCGTCGCCGGGTTTCCCCGGGTTTGCCTTTCGCTCGGCCGGCCGGTCTTGACCAGTTTCCTGGTTTTAGATGTCTGGCTTTGCGTCGCCGCCTTTTGGCGGTTTTGCTATTCTCGGCAGTCTGGCAATCTTGATCTCGTTATGAAACTTGATTTTAGACCCATGACTTTGCGTCGCCGGGTTTCCCCGGGTTTGCCATTTTCGGAGCAATTAAATTTTCGCGCAGCTACATTAACATTTCAATCCAACAGGCGTTCTATTTATGTTTTTGGTCATATCACTTCAACATCATGCGGGCGAGACTCCAACAGTCCGACTTCCGTCATGCGGGTAAAGACGGCTTTCTCATAAAGCTCATCTACTGTGTGCGCGTTTGTATAACTCATGCCCGATTGCAGTCCGCCGACAAGCTGACTCAGCATCTCGCGCGCCGAGCCGCGATACGGAACTGCCGCCTCGACTCCCTCGGACACATAATCTTCGATCTCTTCCTGGGTGATCTCGCCATCGCCTTCACGGACTTTGCGCGCAACGTTGGCCTGAAGCGACGCCATACCGCGCGAGACTTTATAACGATGACCTTTGCGCGTCATGAGCAGACCGGGGCTTTCATCCGTGCCAGCGAGCAAACTGCCGATCATGACTGTGGATGCGCCGCCCGCCAGTGCTTTGACAACGTCGCCTGATGCGCGAACGCCGCCGTCTGCGATGATGGGAATGTTTTGCGAACGCGCCACCGCCGCGCAATTCATGACCGCAGTTAATTGCGGCATGCCCGCGCCTGCGACAATACGCGTGATGCAAATCGAGCCGGGCCCAACGCCGACTTTGACCGCGTCCACACCGGCGTCAATCAAGCGCTGTGTGCCTTCCGCGGTGGCGACGTTGCCGCCGATGATCTGTGCATGCGGAAAATTCTTGCGAATGGATTTGATGATATCCAATTCAAGTTTTGAATCGCCATGTGCGATATCAACAACGATGCAGTCCGCGCCTGCGTTGAGCAATTGCTCGACGCGTTTAATTTCCGTTGACTTCACACCCACCGCCGCGCCGACCGCCAATCGTCCGCGCGCATCTTTGGTCGCTTTGGGAAACTCCGCAATCTTCATAATATCCTTGAGCGTGATCAGCCCGACCAGTTTTCCATTTGAATCAACCAACGGCAGTTTCTCAATGCGATGATCGTGCAAGATTTTTTCAGCCTGCTCAAGAGTCGTATCCGGCGGCGCGGTGACAACGTCGCGCGTCATGATCTCAGAAAGCTGCTTGTGGTCATCTTCTTCAAACAAAAGATCGCGCGTCGTGATGATCCCGACCAAACGTTCGCCGCCGTCCAAAACCAAAATTCCGCCTGTGTATGTTTCTTCCACAATCTTTTTCACATCGCCGACCGTATGTGACACTGTCAACGTGATCGGGTTTTCAACGATAAACGATTCTGTTTTCTTGACACGTTGAATTTGCCAGACCTGCTCATCAATCGTCATGAAACGATGGATGATTCCGATTCCGCCTTCGCGCGCCATTGCAATTGCCATTTCGCTTTCAGTCACCGTATCCATGTTGGCCGAAACAATCGGGATTTGAAGATTCATCCCACGCGTCAATTTTGTTTGCGTCGAGAGTTTTCGACGCGAAGCCACATCCGAGTATTGCGGCACGAGCAAAACATCATCGTATGTCAAAGCCAGGTCAGGCAGAATTTTCACAGCAATCTCCTTTTCAAACACAACACTGAAAGAACGGCGCGATTATATGGCGCGCTGTCAGTTACCACAATGCTATAATGAAATTGACTCGCTCAAATGTCTGACGAATTGTTGGCTCTCTCCCCTCTTGATGGACGCTATATCGGTGAAGCCGAATCGCTCCGCGAATATTTTTCGGAGTTCGCATATATTCGCGGCCGTGTGCGCGTCGAGATTGCTTATCTCATTGCGCTTTCACGCGACGCGCATCTCGTCCGCGATTTGACATCTACCGAACTGGATGTTCTCAACAACTTAGCCGATTCGTTTTCGTTGGACGATGCGCATCAAAACAAGGACTTTGAGTGGATCACTCGCCACGACGTGAAGGCTGTCGAAAGCTTTTTGCGCGACAAACTCGCACCGACAACTTTATCTGACCTTTTGGAATTCCTGCACTTCGGCTTGACTTCAGAAGATGTAAATAACATCGCCCAGGCAATTGCCTTGCGCGATTCGCGCGATCAAGTCATTCTTTCCGCGCTCGATAAAATTCTCGGGCAACTTGCTGAGCTCATCCAGAAACACAAATCCACACCAATGTTGGCGCGGACGCACGGCCAGCCTGCTGTCCCAACCACATTTGGGAAAGAAATAGCTGTGTTTTATACGCGGCTCAAAAAACAACGCGCGACTTTATCGTCGCATCGTTTTGATGCCAAGCTCGACGGTGCGGTCGGAAACTTCAACGCGCTCGCCTCGGCTACACCGCAAGTGGATTGGGTTTCATTCACCGAAAAATTTATTCGCGATTTTGGATTAGAGCCAAATCTGATTACTACACAAATTCTTCCGTACGATAACTGGATCGAATATTTCAATGCGCTGCATTTAATAAACTCCATCCTGATTGAGTTCGCTCAAGACATGTGGCGTTACATCAGTGATGATTATTTGAAGTTGAAGGTAATTGCATCTGAAGTAGGCTCCTCGACCATGCCACAAAAGGTCAACCCGATTGACTTTGAGAACGCCGAAGGAAACCTTGGTATCGCCAACGCGTTGTTTGAGCAATATGC
>JAJYOO010000123.1 GCA_021796155.1 Chloroflexota bacterium | reverse complement strand
CCAGGAAAATCCATCCATGCGGAGGTAACCGCCGCTCTTCTCCACATCCAACCGCTGGGCCGACCTTACAGGTCGGTCCATGCGTTAATAGCCTATTTCCATCTTCTGATAATTGCATCAATGACAGCTAGATTTCCCGCTTGATTGAATGTATGCGTCGCGATAATTTTCCCACCGCGCGGCGAGAAATCTGTATCAAGAACTTCTTCATATTCATTTTCGTTGAGCTTGATGATGCGGTTGAATTTCAGCGCGCGCCCGTACCGACGCGATGAATCTTGCGAAGGGCGAATCAACTTCCCGTCCTGCGAAAAGATGCGACCTGCTGGCCGCGCCGAGCGAATATCTTTGACGATCGGGTTGCAAGGATGCGGCGTCCATTGGCTTGCCAGCGGGCTGTCCGCATAAAACAAATGCAAAGCATCAAGACTCGAGCCGCCAGCTTCTTTTACATTTACAAACATCCACCATTTGTTATCATGCTCAGATAGTGTGGCGTCTGCCGCGTAAATGTCCGACATCAAATTCTTGACAAATTTCCATTTGTTTGGAAATTCTGTACAGCGATATAACTCGACGTTTTGATTTTGCGCCGACTCAGGCAGCATATAGAGTTCATCTCGATATTCAAACAGGAATGGATACGAAAGATGATATGGCCGCTCGAGCGCAACTTGATTCGACAACACATTCTCTTGTTGATCCAACGTGATGCAGATGATTCGCCCGCGTTTGGTTGCATAGATTTTTTCTTCAGCGAAGATGAAATAAAGATTATCTTTTTGAATTACGAAGGGATCGGCCCAATAGCGATCTTTGTCTGGGACAATGGGCTGGAGCTTTGACCATTGGAGTGAATCGTAAGCCATGTCTTGTGCGGTCATGATGACCCATTGATCAAGAAAAAAGAAAGAAGAAAGTGTCTTGTCGAACTTACGCAGTGCGCGCTGGACGAAGGATGGACGCATCATTCTTTTTCCCGCGGGCGGAGCGCCGTGAAATAAGCCAACGGACGATAGCCAAGACGACGATACATCGGCAATGCCATGTCGGATGGAATCAAAATCATGTGTTCGAGATTGATCCGCATACAATGGAGATGTGCGCGTTCGACCAACGCGCGTCCGATGCCGCGATTGCGGAAGGCATTCATCACATAGACTTGATTCAAATAGCCGACACTCGGATAAACTGTCACAAGCTGCGCCCAGCCGACCGCCTGCCCATCCATCTCCGCGTAAAAATTATGGATGTGCTTGCCCCGTAATCCCCGCAACGGCAAATGTTCGTTTTCGGCTGAAAGCGTTTCATTTGCATGTTGCGCTTCGCAAATTTTGACGGCTTTATGAATATCTGAAAGATTGGACCGAATCCGTATGGGAAGCTGCAGGCCAAGAATCGGCCCGGTGCGGACAAATTCATATCCTTCGAGAATGTAATCGGCTTTCAAATTACGCGCCGATGGTTCTTCGTGGAAGATGTCGAGCACGTAGTTTTGCCCGTCCATTGGATAAGCCCGGATCGCTTCGACCACGTCCTTCGGGCTGGATGTCAACGCGAGGAATTCATATTGATATGGTGCGATCGGCGCGTCGCCATAAATGGATACGCCAATGATGCCGCGTGTCTCATAAGCCGTTTGATGTACGACTTGATAAACGTGATTGTAGGAGGCGATCATGGCCTGGATGGCCCACCAATTTTCGAGGTCGAGACGATTCATCCTGAAGAGTCCAGTGTGCTTTCACCATCGGTGAGAATATAGAAACTACGTGGATTATTTTCGTTCTTGTCGAAGACAAAATCAGTAACAATATAACCCTTTGAAAAAGCTGTCTCGAAGAATTCGCGCGAGAAGAAACGCCAATCACGCGCTAAGGGAAAATCAGTGGATTTCAAAGCCATGAAATCAGATGGGATTTCAGCCGCGATGAGTTGCGCTTCCAGCGGAGGAACGCGTTCGGGCGGGCGCAATAAATTTCCGGTCCCGCCCTGAGCGAAGTCGAAGGGTTGAAGCGTATAAAGCGGATGCACGCCGACGCGTAAAAGATGGCTGAGACTCAACGTCGGCCGGGCGCGTTTGCCAAGTCTGCGTTCGACGCGTTTGGTATTGATCCACCAGTCCAATTGAAAACGGTCGGAAGGCAGGCCGGCATTCAGTCCGTCGCGCATATCGCCATATTCTGAGCGGCGATACGTGGAGCACACCGCACCGAGCCGCGCGACGTTGAGATAAGCATTACGACTCAACAGCGGATCATATGTCCACGTAACGTGATCGAGTCCCTGATGCCGGACCATTTGCCATTGCGCGCGTTTGAGCGCAAAGCCAATGCCAGTGTTGCGATAATCCGGATGAACGCCCGCCATATGCGAACAATGTTTGGGACGTGGGCCATCAGGTGTGAACTCGATGCCGGGAAATCCAAACACAAAGCCAACAACTTTTTCGTTGTCAATCGCGCCGAGGACCACGCCGCCGTTATGTATCGCGGTGATCAATAAATGCGCCGGCACAACATCGGTCTCGCTGCCAGGCCAAACCTGACGTTGAAGTTCTTCAACCGCCGACATTTCTTCCGGCGTTTCCAAAAGACGAATATTCCAGGATGGCATGGCTACAATCGAAACGTCCGCACCGATTCTAAAACACGGTCAGTGGTTTGAGAGATTCGTTTTGTCATGCGCCGCCACGCGGCGGAATACCACGGCGTCCGCTTGAGATAATCGAGACGATAAGCAAAGCGCGCCGGCATCAAGCCAAACGTGCGCGGCATGTTGTCCACCGGGCAGGTGCGGCTGATGGAAATGTAATCGAGCCAGAACGATGAGATCGGATAATGCGGAATGAACGTTTCAAATGTAACGACGAGTGCGCGCATAATCACCGGATGCAATTCATAAAGGATGTGCGGCCGCTGCGTCGTTTGCATGATGATCTCGGTGATTTGCCGGACGGTAAAGTATTCGCTTCCGCCGATCTCGTATGTTTGGTTGATCGTTTCATCGTTATCGAGCGACCAGAGCAAGGTCGTTACCAAATCTTCCACCCACAATGGCTGGATAACCGTCCGCGTGCTGCCGGGAAGCGGAAAGAAAAATGGCGTCATTTGCAGGAGCCGCGCCAGACTCGTTGTGAAATGATCTTCGGGGCCGAACACGATTGAAGTCCGAAGGATCGTATGCGGGACTCCGGAGCGGCGGATATGTTCCTCGGCAATTCCCTTCGCTTTGAAAACGGGATAACCCGATGAACGGTTGGCTCCAATATGGCTAAGATAGACCATGCGCTTCACACCGACATCCGCGGCCACGCGCGCCAGATTCTCCGTGCCTCTTATATCCGTTGCGAGCAGGTTCGCGTTGCGTCCCTGCGACTCCGCGCCAGCCAGGTGAATAATCACATCCACATCTTTGAGCGCGGCGCGGATGGCGCGTTCATCAGACAGGCTGACGACAGCCACTTCCACCGGGACACCTTTTGGGATGCGCGGCGAGCGACGAGATGGACGTATCAAAACCCGGACCTCGCGGCCGGTCTCGAACAACTGACGGATCAATACGCGCCCGATAAATCCGGTCGCGCCGGTAACAAGGATCATGCGACAAATTATAGCAGAGTAAAAATACTAACATTTTTGGCATGAAATTGAAAGCCGATGTAAGCGGGGCATCTGCATTCGCGAGGTAGAATAAATTTGTCTGTAAGAGTGCCCGGATTTAACAACAACAGATCAATAAAAATGAGAACTCCTTCACGAAGCAAGCCAGTTTTACTTCCAAAACAAAAGAAGAAAAAAGAAGAAGCCGATCTGCTTTTTAGAAACAATCCCCTGCCCGCGTGGATTTACGACACCGAAACATTTAATTTTCTGGATGTCAACAAGGCAGCTGTCGAGCAGTACGGATATTCGCGCCTGGAATTTCTCGATATGCGCCTGACGGACATCCTCGCAAAGATAGACGCTTCGCCGCAAAACGGAAAAGTGCGTTCCACACAGCAAGGCTCCAAAACTTCGGGGGAAACAACATATTGCAGGAAAGACGGCTCCAAAGTTGTTGTTGAAGTGACAAATCAAAAATGGATGCTTGATGGCCGCGAAGCTGTCATGGCTGTGATGCAGAATGCGTCCAACCACAAACAAATCGAAGAAACCGGCCTGGCCTATTCGACAGAATTCCATTCGCTGGTCACGAATGCCATGGATGCGATCATCGTGGTGGATGAGAACCAGCGAATTACATTCTTCAATCCAACCGCCGAAAAGCTGTTCCAGTGGAAGGCTTCTGAAGTTGCAGGAAAACCGCTCAGCTTTTTGCTCCCGAAGCGTTTCCAAAACGAACACGAGAGATACGCGGACAATTTTATAAATTCCGGCGACACAAAACGCATGCCCGGACATTTACGCAGGTTCATGGCTTTACGCGCAGACGGAACGGAGTTCCCGGCAGAGATCGCAATCTCACCCACGGAAATACCAGGAAAGAAACATTTTGCGGCTGTACTGCGCGACATGAGCGAACAACAACGCGTGGAAGACGAACTGCGCCGGGCGGAGGCAAATTATCGGGCGCTGGTCGAACAACTACCCATGATGGTTTACAGGAATTCGGCCAGCAATATAAGTCTCACCACGTACGTTAGTCCGCAGGTCAAAGCTATTCTCGGTTATACGCCGGAAGAATGGGTGGCGGATCCGGGTTTCTGGGAGAAGGTTTTGCATCCGGAAGATCATGACCGCGTGATGGCAGAAGTCTATCGCGTGCATCAGGACAGCCAGCCGTTCGACACCGAATATCGCATCATCGCACGCGATGGACATATTGTCTGGTTCCGCGACCAGGCGGAACTTATCCGCGACACAGAAGGGAATCCGCTGTTCTGGCAAGGCTTGATGGTTGACGTTACCAAAAGCAAAGCCGCGCAGGAAGCGTTGAGCGAAAGCGAGGACCGTTACCGCGACCTAGTCGAGAGTGGGCACGTTTTGATTTGCACACATGATTTGCAGGGAAACATTCTCTCCATCAATCCGTGGGCGACTCATGTGACCGGCTATGACGAAAAGGATTTGATTGGGAAAAATATTCGAGACCTTCTCATCCCAAAACAGCAAGCCGCTTTTTCCAGATACTTGAAGACTGTCCACAAGAAAGGTTTTGCTTCAGGAACGATGACGGTCGTTACCGCTTCCGATGAAAACCGCGTATGGGAATATCACAATACGCTTCGGACCGAGGGCATAGCGGAGCCAATCGTGCGAGGCATCGCCTACGACATTACCGAACGCAAGATGGCAGAAGAGGCTTTGCGCGAAAGCGAGGAACGCTTCCGCACGCTTTACGAAAACACGAGCATCGGTTTATATCGCACCACGCCGGATGGACGCATCCTGATGGCTAACCCGGCGCTGGTAAAAATGCTTGGATACGATTCCCTCGAGGATTTGTCCCACCGCAATTTGGAAGAGGACGGCAACGATGCACAATACGAACGCAGGGGATTCAAAGACCGCATCGAACGCGACGGACAGGTGCGCGGTCTCGAAGCGGAATGGGCCACAAAGCATGGAACCAGCATTTATGTCCGCGAGAGCGCGCATGTGGTCAGGGATGACATCGGGCACATCTTGTATTATGAAGGCACGGTGGAGGATATAACCGAACGTCGCCGCGCCGAAATGGAAATCCGCGAGAGCGAGAATCGCTATCGCAAGCTTTTCGATGAATCTCCCATTTGTGTTTGGGTGGAGGATTTTACCGAGGCCAAACAATATCTTGCAAACCTGCGCGCTCGTGGCGTCACCGACTTTGAAAAATATTTCGACGCACATCCTGAAGATGTGGTTGATTGTGCTTCCTTGATCAAAATTCTGGATGTCAATCAAGCCTCCCTTCCAATATTCGAGGCAGATAGTGAAGAGGACCTGCTTGATAACATTTCCAGTGTGCTTGACGAGGAAGCATGGCCGTATTTCAGACACGAACTGGTCGCGATCTCTAATGGCGTAAAAACCTACGAAGGCGAAACGGTGGGCCGTACCCTGAAAGGTAGGAAAAAATCATTTTACCTAAAATGGGTTGAAATCTCTTCCGGGCAAGATACTCGTTCGAGAGTGCTTGTTTCGTTTGTTGATGTTACGGAAAGAAAAAAGGCAGAGGAATCGGTTCGGATCTCCGAAGCCATGTATCGTGGCCTGTTCGATACGGTGCTGGACGGAATCTTCCGCACCGCTCCAGACGGAAAGATACTCTCCGCCAACCCGGCTTTGATTCGCATGTTGGGCTATCAAACCGAAGAGCAGGTGCTAGCGCTCAACATGCATGATCTCTATCTGCGTCCTGAAATCCGTGAACATAATCTCGCCCGATTGAACGAAGCCGGCGAAGTCCGCGACCGCGAGCTTGAATTGAAACGCGCAGATGGCACGGTCGTGGTAGCCCTCGAAAATTCCCGCGTGATCCGGGATGCAAACGACGAACTCCTTTTTTACGAAGGTACGCTGACGGATATTACCGAGCGCAAACGCGCCGAGGAAGCTCTGCGCGCTTCCGAAGCCGAATTGCAGGCATTGCTGGATGCCATCCCGGATGTCATCCTGGTGCTTGATAAATATGGGCGCTATCTGAAGATCGCGCCGACCGATCCCAATTTGTTGTATATGCCTGCGGGCGATTTACTCGGCAAACGATTGCATGATGTTTTCTCAAGGCAGAAAGCGGATGAGTTCGTCAAATACATCCAGCAGACGCTGCAAACGCACAAGCCGGTGCGGTTCGAATATGCAATGCTGGTCCATGACCGGATCGTTTGGTTCTCCGGCGCAACTGCCCCGCTTACGGAAGATGCAGTTGTGTGGGTGGCCCGCGATATCACGCCGCAAAAGTTGGATGATAGCGC
>JAJYOO010000122.1 GCA_021796155.1 Chloroflexota bacterium | reverse complement strand
GGACGGAGGAGGTTGATTTTGCTTTTGGACTCAAGTCCGTTCCACAAACAGGACAACGCGCGGCGGTTTCAGAAAGCCGCGTGCCGCATGTGGGACACACTTGAGTTTTTTGAGATGAAGGTTCTGGACTCATACGGGCGGTGATTATACCATGCGAGTTAAGCACAAGTCATCGGCGTTTGCTCAACGAACCACAACTAAAAAATAGACCAGTCTGATTTTCTCACCACAGAGTTCGCGGAGAAACATGAAAGAAAAAACTCCGCGTTCTCAGTGTTCTCTGTGGTGAAAACCTTCCTCGCTCCAGATGAACTAAACACCTTCGACCAGGACCATGTTCGACTTTGCATATTTGTGCCGCATTGCGCGGGCAGGCGCGTATTCAGGAGAGTTCAGCCAGGCCCTGGCTCGCTCACTGTTTGGAAATTCAAGGATAACCAACCGCTTGGCATGCCAGTCGCCCTCGAGTGTCTCGTTGCCGCCGCCGCGTGCGATATAACGACCGCCGTACAACGTCACGGTAGCAGGTGCGATCTTGACGTATTCTTTGTATCCTTCGGGATCAGTTACATCAATATCCACAACCACATATGCTGACATATTTTCTCCTTGCCTTAACAGAATTGTTTTGCTCTTGGTATCCAAAGTATTAGATCAGGCTTGCAGCGTAGCCATCTGCACGTGGATCGCTTCCGCCGCACAGGACGCCGGTTTCCGGATCGCGCAGGATGATTTGACCACGACCAAACAACGCGCGTTCCCATCCCGCAACTTTCTGGACCTTGTGGCCGCGTTCCGTTAAATCGGCTATGACCGCGTCTGAGATTCCTTCCTCCAACGCGACCGCACCGCCTGCGTTTCCATCTTCGATGCAAAAACGCGGCAAATCGAGCGCCGCTTGCGGATCGAATCTGTTATCGGCCATCGCCGCGAAAACTTGGACATGTCCTTGCGGCTGCATGAATCCGCCCATGACGCCGAAGGATGCAAATAGTGAACCATCGGATTCCCGGGTGGCTATCGCGGGAATGATTGTGTGATAGGGCCGTTTGCGTGGAGCCAACGCGTTCGGATGGTTTGGATCAAGGTTAAAGTTGTGGCCGCGGTTTTGAAGGGTAAAGCCCCAGCCTTTTGGAACGATGCCGGTCCCGAATCCCATGTAATTGCTGTTGATGAACGAACACGCGTTGCCAAATTTATCTGCCACACAGAAATAAACTGTGTCTGATGAAGTCACCGGCGTGCCGCGTTTCTGGTCAATTGTTGTGCGGCGCGGATCAATTAATTTGCGCCGCTCATTTGCATATTCTTTTGAAAGCAGTTCATTGATTGGAATGTTTGAGAATTTCGGATCGGTCACATACCAGCGCGAGTCCGCGAAAGCCAATCGTATCGCTTCGATTTCGAGATGCAATCGTTCTGCCGAGATCGGATCAAGCGAGGTTAAGTCAAAACCTTCAAGCAAATTCAATGCAATCAATGCTGTGATGCCTTGTCCATTTGGCGGACATTCATAAACGCGATAACCGCGGTACGTGACGCTGATCGGTTTTTCCCACGTGGATGTATGCGCGGCGAGATCATCTGTGGTCATGCATCCGCCCGATCCTTGAATTACTTTTGCAATCGCTTCCGCGATTTCACCTTGATAATATGCCTGCTTCCCACCATTTGCAATTTTTTTGAACGTACGCACCAAACCGGGATTCTTGAATATTTCGCCAGCCTTCGGTGCGCGTCCATCAATCGTCAGCTCGATGCTACTTGGTGCGTACTTGAATTGACGTTCCGCGCCGCGCCGCCAAAAATGTGAAGTCAATTCCGCAACAGCAAATCCTTCTTCGGCAAGTCGAATCGCAGGAGCCAAAATCTCAGACATGAGTTTTGTTCCGTGCTTTTCGATCAAGTCAAACCAGCCCGCGCACGCGCCGGGCACGGTGATCGTATATGGATGAAGTGGCGGCAATTCGTCCATGCCTTCTTTTTTCAATCGTTCCAGAGTCAATGCTGCGGGCGCGCGTCCTGAGCCATTCAACGCGCTGACTTGTTTTGTCTCCGCATCGAAGAACAATGCGAACATGTCGCCGCCGATTCCGGTGGACATGGGTTCCGTCACATTGAGCGCCGCGGCGACAGCCACTGCCGCGTCTGCCGCGTTGCCGCCTTTTGACAAAATTTCAATTCCTGCCGCGACGGCCATTGGCTGTGATGCGGCAACCATTCCACCGCGTCCGTAAACCGGTGAGCGGCGTGAGGAGAAAGTTGGCTCTTGCAATTCATCCATTTGAGTCTATTTCCTTATACAACTAACGCAACACTGAAGAACGCAGTGCGAAGACGCAAAGTTGATTTTAAATCTCCGCGTCTTCGCGTCAAAGCTTTGGGCATGGCTTATTCCTTCGAAGCAGGAACCGGTTGGGTCGGAGTCCGAGGCGGCAAGGTTGTGACCAGCACCTTGTCCACGCGGTGACCGTCCATGTCCATGACTTCGAAGCGCAGGCCGTTCCATTCGAAATGGTCAGCCGCTTGCGGCACGCGTCCGAGCGAGATCATCACGAATCCGCTTAACGTTTCGTATTCGTCCTCGTGTGGCAAAATATCCACTTTGAAAATTTCTTTGAAGTTATCCACTTCCAACATGCCATCCAACAGCCACGAGCCGTCCTGACGTTGTGTGGCTTGCGGTTCAACCTCGATATCGCCGACGATTTCTTCGATGATGTCGTTGAGCGTCAGCAAACCTTGCAGGCTTCCAAATTCATCAATGACGAACATAAGCTCGGCATTCTTTTCTTTGAAAACTTCCAACGCGCGCGAAGCTAGCATGGTTTCGGGAATATAAATTGCCGGACGCAATTTGTCTTTGAGTTTAAATTGATCGCTGGAAAGGTTTGGCGGTGCAAGCAGGTCGCGGGCTTTTACGATTCCAAGTACGGTGTCGAGACTGTCTTTGCATACCGGGAAACGCGAGAAAGAACTTTCCGCGATCTTGCGGCGGATCTCATCGGACGAATCCGCGATGTCGAGCCAGACAATGTCGGTGCGCGGTGTCATCAGCGAATAAACGCGCGAGTCGCTCAGGCTGAACACGCCCTCGACCATATCCTGCTCGGCTTCTTCGAACACGCCTGCTTCAGTGCCTTGGTCAATCAGTAATTGGATTTCTTCTTCGGTGACGGGCGGTTCCTTGCTTGGCGTGACACCAATGAGTTGAAGAACAAAATCGGTGGTACGGCCCAGCAGCCAGACCAACGGCGAAAATATTTTTGAAATAAAGATCATTGTGCCGGAAATGGATGCGGCGATTCTTTCCGGCTCGTGCAATGCGATGCGTTTCGGGACGAGTTCGCCCAACACCAAAGACAATCCGGTGACGATGACCACGACGATGACGAGCGCCAGCGAATCCGCATACGGACCTAGAAGCGGCCACCGTTTAAGCAGGCTTGCCAGCGGCGCGGAAAATGTTGGTCCACTAATTGCGCCGAGCAAAATGCTGATTAGCGTGATACCAATTTGAATCGTGGAAAGGAATGTATTCGGATTTTGTGCCAGACCGAGTGCCGTGGCGGCGCGTTTATTTCCCTCATTGGCTTGTTGTTGGAGCCGCGCTTTGCGCGCCGAGACAACCGCCATCTCCGAAATTACGAATAAGCTGTTGAGCAGGATCAAAAATAGAAGAACAAGAATCTCAATTCCAAAATTTGACATGAGACTTTGCTGACTATTTTACCTGAATCCCTTTACCAGCTTTGACTTCGCCAATGACCCAGATTGGTTGATTAAGTTCCCCCGCGCGTTTTAATAATGCTTCAAGTTTCTCCTGCGGCACGCCGAGCAATAATCCGCCGCTGGTTTGCGGATCGAATAAGAGCATCTCGGCAGGCTCATCCAGTTTTTTGACGAACTGAACGCGCGAACCGAAGAAGGAACGATTATCGAACAAACCGCCAGCAAATGCTCCCTTATCAGCATATTTGCGCGCGCAACTCACAAATGGAATTTTGTTGTATTCAATTTCTAATGTGACGCCCGCGGCTTGAGCCATTTCCAAGCCGTGACCGAGCAAGCTGAAGCCGGTAATGTCCGTGCCGCCGCGCAAATTGAATTCAACTGCGAGTTGACCAGCGACTTTATTTAATCGCGTCATCCACGATACAACTTCTTTTACATCAGTTTCATCAGCCTGTTCGCGCTTCAACGCCGTCGTTGTGACTCCGAATCCAAGCGGTTTTGTCAGAACTAACGCGTCGCCGACTTTGAGTCCGCCTTTGCTCAACATTTTTTGCGGATCAACAAAGCCGATGGCAACCAATCCATATTTTGGTTCTTTGTCTTGAACGGTGTGCCCACCCGCAATGACGACTCCAGCCTCGCGTGCTTTTTCCGCTCCGCCGCGCAAAATGTCAGATGATAGAGCCGTTGGCAGGTCTGGAGGCAGAGCCGCAATGTTTAAAGCCATGAACGGAGTCCCGCCCATCGCGTAAATGTCGGATAAGCTGTTCGCTGCCGCGATCGCGCCATAATCATACGCATCGTCAACAACCGGCGTGAAGAAATCCGTTGTCACGACAATGGCGCGCGAATTATCCAGCCGCCAGACCGCCGCGTCGTCTGGGCCTTCTAGTCCGACCAGCAGATCAGGATAATCGGACGGTTTAAAAATATCCTGCACGGGGCGCAGAACCTGCGTCAGCGTTTCCGCGTTGAGCTTTGACGCTCAACCCGCGCAGGCCGATAAACTCGTCAATCGAATTTGCCGTCCACTTGGTTTTACTTGATTCATGCAAAATATTATAACCGCTTGCCCCGCGTCAAAAGCCATGTTACGATGACGATATGCGGGCACAAGGAATTATCAAAGAACTTATTTTGTTGGATGGAAAACCCGCGGCGCGGATTCTTTGCGCGCCTGCGTTGATTCCTGTGCCGGGACGTTATCTGCTCGCTCATGCTGACGGATCGGACGCGCCGCTAGCGGCTTCCATTTTCGCGGCCAGAATTTTTGCTGATGGCTTTCTCTGCACGCCGCCGATTCCCGAATCGTGGACTCCCGGCACGCGTTTGAATTTGCGCGGCCCACTTGGACGCGGTTTTGAATTGCCAATTACTTCTCGCCGCGCGGCGTTGATCGCATTCGATGATTCACCGCGGCGGCTGTTGGCTTTGCTCGATTCGATTATCAAACAAGGCGCGTCGGTTACATTGATTTGTGAGAATCCGCCGGACGATTTGCCACTTGAAATCGAAGTCCAGCCAATGAGTGCGTTGATGGATGCTTGCAATTGGGCAGATTACATTGCAATGGACGCGGTGCGCGAGTCGCTGCCAAGGTTAAGGAAAATGTTTGGGGAACGGAATCCGCTGCCGGCTCGGAATGAAGCGCAGATTCTCATCCGCACGCCGATGTCTTGCGGTGGACTCGCCGATTGCGGGGTCTGCGCTGTCGAAGTTCGGAATGGCTATAAATTTGCTTGTGTTGATGGACCGGTTTTTAATCTGAAAGAATCTATTTGAATTCGCTCAAACCGCCGCTCGGAGCATTATTTAAAATTAATACCAAATGCGGAATGATGTTGTTGTCGCTCCCACTAATCCGTTGTAAGAACAGTTGATGTCAATATAAACCAGATTTCCGTATGGCTGGTTGACCACATTGAACGCCGCGATGGCGATGCCATTCGCATTTGTCATAACGTTGGTGGACGCAACACTTCCATCCGGCCAGCGCACGTTGACTGTGCAAATTGCATTGCTGACCGCCGTATTGCGCTGATCCTGAGCGATGATGTAAACCACCTGCTGGTCATTGCTCAATGTTACAGCCTTCCAGACGAACGCTCGCACTTGCAGTGAAATGACTGGTGCGGCCACTGGCGCATTGCTCGACGGTTGAACGGCTTGCAGCAAACTTGGGTCATCCTTAAGTTTGTCGAAATACAGGCGGCCAAGATCCGTCACAACCACGCGCTGTCCTTCGGGCTGTGATGGCTGCCATTCGAGACGGGCTTTTTCAAAATATTGGACGATCACGCCGTTGTCATATTCGAATGGCGAAATCGGATAGCCGAACTGCGCGACGCCGCCATATTTGTCGAAGAAATCGAGAAAGGTAAAACAGACTGCATAATTTGTCTGCGAGTAAAGCCGGCAGGCAAACGGGCTGAACATATTAAGCTGGATTCCCGGCGTGTACATCTTACGTCCAAGATCGGTAAGCACAACGCGCTGGCCGTCAGGCAGATTCGGATGATATTCAAAGCGCGCGCGCTGGAAATATTGGACCAGCAGCCCGTCCTTATCTTTGAATTGTTCTGTGATCGGGTAACCGTATAACGTGGCCGGGTCGGATGCGGCGTTATAGAACTTAAGAAAGTCTCCCTGAACGCTGTGGCCTGTCTCGGAGAAATATTGGTAGCTGGACGTTTGTGCTTGTGCGGAAGACCAGCCAGCTGCAAGCAGACAAAATGCAAATATCAGACTCAAAGACCCACGAAACTTAGCCATTGATTTTATTATACCCACGTTCCATTTTGGGCGGCATTACAAAGTCCTAAAGGCTGCAATCAATTTCGTTGGCTACGGAATTTTATAATCCAGCAGGGCTTGGATGATTTTCTCCGCGGCGTGACCATCTCCAAATGGATTGGCGGATTTGGCCATTGCCGCGTATGCGGATGGATCATCCAGAAGCCGCGTCGCTTCCTGGACGATGCGGCGGGTGTTTGTTCCGACGAGTTTCAGCGTCCCGGCTTCGACTCCCTCCGGGCGCTCGGTCACTTCGCGCAGAACCAGCACGGGCACGCCAAACGTCGGTGCTTCTTCTTGGATGCCGCCCGAGTCCGTCAGAATGAGCGTCGAGCGTTTCATCAAATGTACGAGCGGAAGATAATCGCGCTAAAAGAACTCGCCTC
>JAJYOO010000121.1 GCA_021796155.1 Chloroflexota bacterium | reverse complement strand
AGAATCCCGGCGTGATGACGCGCGCTTTGGAGTCTTTGCAATCCAATCTGGGCGCGCGGCTGGAAGAAACATTATTCAAATTCACGGATGAATTTCCGCCTATGCCGGTTTATCGCGGCGAGATGACGGTGCAGGGGTATCTTTCCCTCACCCCAGCTCCTCTCCCAAACCTGGGAGAGGGCCGCGAAGCGTGGGTGAGGGCCATAACATTGGAAGAAATGTTGTTGTTGAACATCACCAACAACAATCCCGCTGCGCAAACTTATAAGGAATTGTTCGACGATTCGGTTTTGCGTCAGACAGCTTATGTTGATTCGATTTCACTGCTCGGCAATTTCCTTGCCAATCAGCCGCGTATGGTCAACGGTGCGGGCGGCGGCGATACGTTGTATGAGATCCTGACTGCTCCAAGCAAAGCTTCGCCGTATTCCCTCGAAGGTCAATTGCAATTCCTGCTCGATAAGTGGGGCGCGATCCTCGGCGAGGACATCATCAGCCGCATTCTGCGCGCCATGGACTTTGTGCGCGAGGAAGTCATGCGCCAGCATGGGCACGGCGATTTTCACGGCGCGGAGCCATTGCCGGATTTCCGCGGCGAGCCGGAGTACGAACGTTATAGTGCCGACAGTGACTGGATGCCGCGTCTGGTGTTGATGGCGAAGAACACGTACGTTTGGCTGGAACAACTTTCGCGCAAATACCAACGCTGGATCAAAACGCTCGATCAAATTCCCGATGAAGAATTGGATTTGCTGCGCGACCGCGGTTTTACGGGTTTGTGGCTGATCGGTCTGTGGGAACGCAGCCGCGCTTCACAGAAGATCAAACAGCGCATGGGACAGGATGACGCAGTCGCTTCGGCGTATTCGCTTTATTCTTATGATATCGCCAGTGACCTTGGCGGCTGGGACGCGCTCAACCACCTGCGCGGACGCGCCTGGGCGCGCGGTATCCGTCTTTCGGCGGACATGGTTCCGAATCACATGGGCATTGACTCGAATTGGGTCATCGAGCATCCTGATTGGTTTTTGTCTCTGGATCATCTGCCGTATCCTTCTTACACATTCAATTCCGAAAATCTTTCCGACGACTCGCGCGGCGCGGTGATGATTGAAGATCATTACTACAATCATTCCGACGCGTCAGTGGTCTTCAAGTACTATAACTACGGAACGGGTCAAACGAAATATATCTATCATGGCAACGACGGCACGTCATTTCCGTGGAACGATACCGCGCAGCTTGATTATTCAAAAGCGGAAGTTCGCGAGGCCGTCATTCAAACCATTTTGCACGTGGCGCGCAATTTTCCCATCATCCGTTTCGACGCGGCGATGACGCTGGCGAAGAAGCACATCGAGCGTTTGTGGTTCCCGGAACTTGGTTCCGGCGGCGCGATCCCGTCGAGGGCCGAGCATGGAATGTCCCGGTCCGAGTTCGACGCGAAAATCCCGAATGAGTTCTGGCGCGAGGTTGTGGATCGCGTCGCGGCGGAAGTCCCGGATACGTTGCTGCTCGCGGAAGCGTTCTGGTTGATGGAAGGTTATTTCGTTCGCACGCTCGGAATGCACCGCGTGTACAACTCGGCGTTCATGCACATGCTGCGCGACGAAGACAATGCCAAGTATCGCATGGCGATCAAGAACACGCTCGAGTTCGATCCGCAAATTCTCAAACGTTACGTCAACTTCATGAACAACCCCGACGAGAAAACTGCGGTCGAGCAATTTGGTAACGGCGACAAATATTTCGGCGTCGCGACCGTGCTTGCGACATTGCCCGGCCTGCCGATGTTCGGCCACGGACAGATCGAAGGCTTCCACGAAAAATATGGGATGGAATTTCGAATGCCAAAATGGGACGAAACGCCCAACGAGGGTTTGATCCGCGGCCACGAGTGGAAAATTTTCCCGCTCCTTCACCGCCGATACCTGTTCGCGGACGTGGAACAGTTCTTTCTCTACGATCTTTTCACCGACAACGGCAGCGTGGATGAAAATGTTTTTGCTTATTCCAATTGTCACGGCGATGAACGCGGACTGATTCTTTACAACAATCGCTTCTCCGATGTGCGCGGCTGGATCAAAAACTCCGCCGCGTATCTCTATAAGCGCACCGGCGACTTGCGGCAGAAGTCTCTTGCTGAGGGATTAAGTTTGCCGTTTGAAGGTTATGTCATTTTCAAAGATTACGTCACACACTTGGAATACATCCGCTCGTGTGAGGAACTCTGGCAAAAAGGCTTGTATGTTGAATTGAATGCGTATCAGCATCACGTGTTCATGGATTGGAGATTCGTGGAAGATAGTGAGTGGAAAGTGGTACATGACGTTTTGAGTGGTGCGGGTGTGGAGTCTATGGAGAAGAAGTGGGAGGAGATGCTTGGGGTCAAAGTGGAAAGTGAGAAGAAAGAAGTTGAGAAGGTGAAGAAGCCGAGGAAGAAAACGGCAGCGAAGAAAGGCGCAAAACGTAAAACGCAAAAAGAGATTGTGAAGAAGTCTGTTGCAAAGAAAAGGGCTGTGAAAGCAAAAGCTGAGAAGAAAAGCGCGGCGAAGAAACCAGCTAATGCAAAGAAAGCCTCGAAAAAGTAAAATTGACCATGCTATAATTTTTATGAAAGTATCAGCAAATGACAGTTATCCCTGTTCCATCCATTTACGAACGCAAGCGCATCCCCAAAAAGGCAATTGACGAGATCGTGCGTCAGATTGTGGAAAAATTCCATCCGCAGAAAATCATTTTGTTTGGTTCGTATGCGCGCGGCAATCCGCGCCCCGAAAGCGATGTGGATTTGCTCATTGTGATGGAAACCTCGTTGAAAGAAATGAAGCAAGCCTTGCTTATTGATCAGAGTCTTGAACGAGATCTGTTTGGATTGGATTTGATCGTCCGCACGCCAAAGAATTTAGCGAACCGCATTGCATTGGGAGATTCTTTTTTGAAGGAAATTACAACGCAGGGCAAGGTGTTGTATGAAGTCTCTCACCGCTGAGTGGGTACAAAAGGCGGAAGGCGATTTTATTGTAGCGCAGAAAATGTTCCGCGCCCGCAAACATCCTGTCTATGATGCGGCATGCTTTCACGCCCAGCAATGCGCCTAAAAATATCTCAAGGCGTATTTGCAGGAACACAATCAGGATATTCCAAAGATTCACAAACTGCTCGAACTTCTCAAGCTGTGTAAAGAAGTGGAACCAAGTTTGGAAATTCTTTTGTCCGATTTGAAAGAGCTCGAACGGTTCTCAGTTGATGTTCGTTATCCGGGAGTCGAGGCAGATAAGGATGAAGCTGCTATTGCCTTCAAGGCCGCGCAAACGGTGAGGAAGTTCCTGGGATAGCAATTAGGGATATTTTGATAAAAGGAATTTATCAAGTAAAGTGTGAGAAAGCCTCGTTTGCGGCAGTGGAGTCGATTCGGGGGGGTGAAGCGCAATCTGCTCTTGGCGGACGCTGATTATCTGATATACTGAAAATCAGATAATCAGACAGGAGCAAAAATGAGCAACACGTTCAAGGTCCAAGTGGTTCAGCGCGGTGTAATTACCTTGCCAAAGGAACTGCGCGAACAAAATCGCATTGACGAGGGCGATACGCTGACGTTGATTAATCTCGGCGATGGCGTCTTTGTGATGAGTCCGCGGCGTTCACGCGTGGATGAGATTGCTGACAAATTAGCCGGTGAATGGCGCGAATCCGGAGAAACGCTTGAATCCATGTTGAAGACGTTGCGCGGCGTCCGAGCCGAATATGACTCGAAAAAGCGTTAAGGTTTTTCTGGATACGAGTGTGTTGTTTGCCGCCGTGCTTTCGCCAACGGGCGGAGCGCGTAAATTATTTTTATTGGGGGAAGCAGAGTTGCTGGAACTGATAATCGGCCCCAACGTTTTACGTGAAGCGGATGAAGTTGTCCGCAGAAAAGCGCCCGCCTCGCTGCCTTTGCTGGCGCAATTATTGGAAATTGGAAAAGTGCAGACAGTTTCCGCACCAACATCGAAACAAATCGAGTCGGCTCGACGAGAGATTGCGTATGCTGCCGATGCGCGCGCGCTTGCCGAAGCCATTCACGCAAAAGCGGATTGGTTTGTGACACATGACAAGGAACATTTTCTAAAATCGAAAGCAACCATTCATCTTCCATTTGAAATCGGCACACTTGGCGACTTGCTTCAAAAGTTCAAGGATGAATTTTATCTGCCGTAAAAAGTGAACATCGGAGCCGCTCTCAGTATTAATGAGACCATGCTTTACAGAGCATAATTAACCCATGGATCGCATTTTCATAACCAATTTCAAAATAAACCGCAAAGCGATTTTGATTACATCCTTGATGGATGATTCGGATGAGAAGTCTTATTGGCCTGCAAAGACTCCGCAAGAGCGTCTGGCACAGATAGAAATCCTCCGAAGGATCAACTATGGAAATAAATCTGCCGCTCGACTTCAAAGAGTTTTTGAAATTACTGAGCGAGAAAGGCGTTAGATATCTTTTGATCGGGGATACGCGGTTGGATATCATGGCTATTCGCGTGCCACAGGCGATATGGATATTTGGATTGCCCTCCATCCCGATAACGTCCAAAAGATGGTCGCGGCATTAAAGGAATTCGGGTTTGACCATCCAGACTTGACTCCTGATCCTTTTCTTCAGAAAAACAAAATCATCCGCATGGGGCATCCTCCGATGCGGCTCGAGATCTCAGCGGGCATATCAGGAGTCGAATTCGATGAATGTTACGCCAGTCGAATCACAGACATATTGGATGGCATTGGGGTCAGCATCATTGACCTGCCTCATCTCAAAGCCAATAAAAAAGCGGCGGGACGGCACAAGGATTTAGCTGATCTGGAAAATTTGTCGTGACCAGATTGCGGCATTATTTCCATTCAATACAATCGTGGACATCGAAGCCGGGGAGAATACGGCTTGGGTTATGGCAGAGAAATTATAATTTGAAAAAATTTTTACGCGGGTCAATTTATGTCTGCTAATCGTCCTCTTCGCAAACTCGTATTTCATTGAGTGATGATTTCTTTCCTATAAAACCATACTATCAAAAACAAAGCACTGACCACAAACGGAATTCCCGCAATCAGTGCGTAAACGCTCCACGGAAATCCGCGCGCGGTGGCAACGTAAAAGATTGCCGCGCCGATCCATTCCCAGCCAGGCTAATGCAACCGCGATGGCCAGAATGATCGAGGGGATCAAGTGCATGAATAGTCCGACGATGGTTTCCCAGAAACTATAACCCTGTCCAAAGATATCCAGCGCAAACAGGCTCAGAAACAAAATGAACGGGATGCCCGCGATGCGCGGCGCCCAGAACAAAGTTTGTTTCAAAGTTTTGTTCATCGTGCCCTCCCAAATTCGTGATGGCACGCGCAGAAAAAATTACAAGGTATTCTCCTATCATTACAGCGCAAGGTCGAGCAATCGTTCCCTGCCAATTCTCCCTCACCCTTTCCCTCTCCCGAAGGGAGAGGAGACTCCCTTCCCCATTCGGGGGAAGGGGTGGGGATGAGGGCGAAAACGGTAGAAAAGCCATGAGCAGAACCCTCAAAACTCTAACTTTGCGCTGTAATACTATTCTTTGATGACTTTTGTCATTTGTCTGCCGTTTTGCTGCGTCATATAATCGGCGCATTATTGGAAGGAGTTGACCATGTTTGAACTTGCCCGGCCTGTTGGAATTGGTTTTGCCGGACGCGGCAAAGTCTCGGATGTTGTTCGCTGGGCGGATGACGCCCGCCGCCGCGGCCTGCACTCGGTTTGGATTCACGATACGCCATACGAACGCGACGCGGTCACATACGCCTCGGCGATTGCCGCGCAAGTGCCCGATATTGATGTCGCCCTCGGCGCGCTCAGCACGAATACGCGCCATCCGGCTTTGATCGCCATGACCGTTTCGGCGTTGGATGAAATGGCTCCGGGCCGCATCCGCCTCGGGCTGGGGACGACCATCCCGATTCGATTGTCGCAAATGGGGCTTCCGTATGATCCCGAAGCCGCGGTGGAACGAGTCGACGCGGCGATTGATTTGCTGCGGACGATGTGGGCCGGCGGACGCATCCCGTCTGTGGCGCCGAATCTGCCGCCGATCCAGCCGATGTTCCCGCCCGTGCACCGCGTTCCGATTTATGTCGCCGCGTATCGGACCGCGTTTTTGGAATTGGCCGGTCGCAAAGCCGACGGCTATTTATCGAGACCCGCCGAATCGATCCCGAACATGAAGCGGCTCATCGCTAAATTGCGGAAAACCTCGCTCGAAGCTGGTCGCGATCAACACGCCGTGGACGTTGCCGGTTATCTGCTCACGCTCGTGGACAAGTCCCGCCGCGCCGCGCTCAATCGGGCCAAGCGCGAGCCGTTCGTCATCTACATGATGAGCGTTCTCTCGAATTTCTCGCTGCAGCAGGCTGGCTTCGAACCTGAACTGCGCGATCAAATCGGGGCTGCGTGGCGCGCCGAGGATTATCACAAGGCCGCCGAATTGATCCCCGATGAAATGCTGGATGCCTTTATGTTGTGCGGCACATCGGAGGAAGTGGCCGAAGCCGCCGCGCGCTATAACGAGGCCGGCATGGATACGCCCATCCTCCAGCCAATCCTTCAGGAAGACGAACACATTCAACCAATTCTGGAAGCGGCCGCGCTTTACGGCTCGCTGGCCGTAAAAGAAACCGTTCCCGTTGCCGCAATCCAGGAAAGTGTTACCGTCGCTTCTGATTCGCTGGATCGTTTGAATCTGTTTGAAAAAGCCTGGCGCAAATTCAGCGCGTGGACGGAGATCGCGCGTCCATTCAGTTTAACGGGCGCATATACGCCGGTGGCTGTCGCGGGCGCGCTGGCTTTTGCCCAGGGAAGATTCGATCTTCAAATGTTCGTCATTGCCTTGGCTTCGACGGTCCTGCTGCAAATTGGCGCGAACATCATCAACGAGATTTACGATGTCCGCAATGGCGTCGACTCGATCACTTCGCCGCGCGCCAGCCAGACTTTGCTCAAGGGGC
>JAJYOO010000120.1 GCA_021796155.1 Chloroflexota bacterium | reverse complement strand
TTTTTGCAAATCCGCGGCGATTTGCTTTATCACATCCGACATGTCGCCTCCACAGCCAATCCTTCAAAATTCAGGCCGGAGGTTCCGGCCTTGATTCATCTTTCACGTACAAGAACCCGGATAATATCGTTATCCGGGCGTCTGTGTAATTGGTTACAAGCGGGGCAATGATACCTGAAAGGACATGTCTTGTCCAGTTACATCCATCGTAATGACAGTGACAAATGTAAATTTGGTTTCCAGCCGTTAATAAACTGAGAATCAGCTAACTTACCTCTTGCAATCCATGAGCATTGTTATATACTAGCTTCCTGATATTTTCCTTGAAGGAGCCGTTGCAATGAACACAATAAAGGAGCCTGGCGGAGACCAGCCTCCCAGTCGCGGCATCAAACGCTACTGGCGCGTCGCGGTGCTGGCAAACATCAAAGATGAAAGCCAGCCTTTGCCTCCGGGGGTGCCTCCCGATGCTTACGCTGATTTCGACCACATTGAGACAATCGAACATATTCGCAAAGCAATAGAAAGTGACGGCCACGAAACCAAATTTCTGTTGGCCGATGAAAATCTTCCATTCTGTCTTCGAGAATATAAACCCGATATTTGCTTTAACATCGCCGAGGGATTGAGCGGTGACGCGCGTGAAGCCCAGATTCCAGCATTACTGGAAATGATGCGGATTCCGTATACCGGCTCGCGCGTGCTGACCAACGGAATCTCGCTCGATAAGACTCTCACCAAGCGCATCTGGCGCGACCGACGTTTGCCGGTGGCGCCGTTTCAGGAGTTTATCGTCGGCGACGAATCACTGCGGCCAGAATTGAACTATCCGCTTTTCGTCAAGCCGGCGCGCGAAGGGACAGGCATGGGCGTGGATTTGAAAGCGGTCGTCAAAAATGAAAAGGAATTGCGCGAGCGCGTCAAATGGGTGATCGAGAATTACAGCCAGCCCGCATTGGTCGAAACATTCCTTCCCGGACGCGAGTTCACCGTTGGCATCATGGGCCGCTCCGACGCAAAACTTTACAGTCGCCATCCTGAATGGTACGACAAGGATGGCTTTCATCGTTTTCCGATTCTCGAATTGGACAGCAGTCGCTCTGTGACGCCCAACGTTTACAGCCAGGCGGCAAAGTCCAAAAGTGTGGGCGAGGAAGGCGCACCCGGCTACTTCTGCCCTGCGAACCTTGAACCGGAGATCACCAAGAAACTCCAGCACCTTGCATGGCGCGCGCACATCTTATTGAACGCGTTGGATATTTCGCGGACAGACATCCGCCTCGACGCCGAAGGCAATCCGCGCTTATTGGAGATCAACACGCTGCCTGGTTTGACTCCGGGTTACAGCGACTTGTGTTTGCAGGCAGATGCGGAGGGCATCGCTTACAATGATTTGATCCTGGAGATTCTCTACATGGGCGCGAGCCGCTGGGGAATGTTGGAGCCGCGTGAAGTCCAGGTTGAAGCGAAGAAAAGATAAAACATGCGGACGCGCTCTTGATGGAGCGCGTCCTTCATTTATATTCTGGTATAATTCGCCCGCTCTGACGGCGTAGTGGCAATTGGAGAGGTCGCGTAGTCTGGTTTAGCGCGCACGCCTGGAGAGCGTGTTTCCCGAAAGGGAACGCGGGTTCAAATCCCGCCCTCTCCGCTAAGAACGTCTCTTGATAAAAGAGACGTTTTTGTTTTAAGTTCGCACGTCCATTTGAGTGGATATCGCCATTGGGACAAAGATCATTTCTACTTTACGGCCGCTAGCGGTCAGGATTTTCGCTTCGTGATAAGCGATGAGGATATGACTATTGGAAAATTGAGCGGATGAAGCCGTCCTAGAAAAGAAAAAATCCCTTCCCGAAAACGCAACAAAAAGGTTGCATAAATTTGGAATTTGTGTTAATATGCAACCAAGGAGTTGCACATGGAGTAAATCGTCTTGAAAAGCAAGTTGAACAGGAAGCTGACCCTTCCATAATTTTAAAGTATTGATAATTAAAACCAGGAGAAAATCATGAATGACCAAAATTACACCACCACCTTTAAGGTAGACCAAAGTCCAGCAGAAGTCTTCGCCGCCATCAACAACGTTCGTGCATGGTGGTCAGAAGAAATTGATGGTAATACAGATAAATTAGGCTCTGTATACTATTATCACTTCAAAGATATACACCGCTGTACGATCAAAGTCACCGAACTTGTATCGAACAAAAAGGTTGTCTGGCATGTCCTGCATAACGACTTTAACTTTATTAAAGACAAGACCGAATGGAACGATACCGACATTGTTTTTGAAATTGAAAAGAAAGGTGATCAGACTGAACTCCACTTCACACATGTAGGTCTCGCCCCTTCACACGAATGCTACGGGGTCTGCTCGGATGCATGGGGCACCTACATCAACGGTAGCCTGCACAACCTTATCAACACAGGCAAAGGTCAGCCCAACCAAAACGAGGAAATTGCAAATAAACACGACCTGTTATGAAAATCGAAAAGCGCAACTTTATGGAAAAATCTAATCTTATTGTCATGACAGAGGCAGAAGCCAAATCAGGAAAGGAAAAAAATCATGGAACCAGCTTTGAAAGAACAAAATTACACTACTAGTTTTACGGTAGACAAAACCCCAGAAGAAGTCTTCGCTGCCATCCATAATGTTCGTGGATGGTGGGAAGGAGAAATTGAAGGCAACTCTGACAAACTCGGCGATGAGTTTACTTATCGCTATGAAGATGTCCATTATAGCAAACAGAAATTGACCAAAGTAATTCCCAATAAAAAAGTCGTTTGGCATGTGTTGGACGCCCGCCTTAATTTTGTTAAAGACAAAAGCGAGTGGAAGGGCACAGAGATTGTTTTTGAAATCTCCAAAAAGGGCGACAAAACCGAACTCCGCTTCACTCATATGGGTTTAGTTCCCAAATATGAGTGCTTCAATGAATGTTCAAGCGCATGGAGTTCTATTATTAACGGCAGTTTACGCAGCCTGATCACTACAGGCAAGGTGCAGACTAACTGGAAGGAACAGTAGACCTGGGATTTGGACGAACTCAGGGTCAAATTCGTAGACCCTGAGTTCGTAGAACTTCTCAGGCAGTCAAAAACTTCAAAAGCGCAGCATGAAAGTTGTATAATTTTCGCACTTGCGACATTAAGCGAACAAGGAGTTGTACATGGAAGAGAATCGTATTGAAAAGCACATTGATCTCAAAGCTTCCCCTTCCAGGGTTTGGAAGGCGCTGACCGATCACAAAGAGTTCGGCCAATGGTTTGGCGTAAAGCTTGAGGGACCTTTTATTGCGGGAAAAACAGTCGCCGGGAAGATGACCTACGATGGGTACGAACATCTGCAATGGGCCGTGGATGTGAAAAAGATGGAGCCTGAGCGATACTTCTCATTCACCTGGCATCCGTACGCAATGGATGAGGCGGTCGACTACTCCAAAGAAACCCCGACACTGGTCGAGTTCACGCTGGAGGCGAAGGGCAGCGGGACCCACCTCGTGGTGACCGAATCAGGATTTGATAAACTCCCCGCCAATCGACGGCTTGAGGCCTTCCGTATGAATAATGAAGGCTGGGTTGAGCAACTGGAGAATGTCGCCAAACATGTCGATGTCGGATAGCGTTTTGCCCCAAGGATTTCTACTCCAGGCGCACATCTTCGCCGCTTTGGGGGATGAAACCCGCTTGTCACTTATCGCCAGACTTTGCCGCGTTTCGCAACAGTCTATCTCGCAGCTCGCGGAAGGAACCAAACTCACCCGCCAGGCCGTGACCAAGCACCTCCAAGTCCTAGAGCGGGTGGGGCTGGTGCGTAGTGTTCGAAAGGGGCGCGAGACTTTGTTCGAGTTCGATGCAGCACCGATTGAAACGATGACACAGTATTTGGATCTGGTGTCTCGTCAGTGGGAAAAGAAATTGACGGATTTGCAGACGTTCCTGGAAGAATAAAGGAGTTGATTGAGGGGATGATATTCTCCTGCGGGGATGATGTCAAATCCCGCCCTCTCCGCTAAGAACGGCAGACGCGTCCGCCGTTAGAACGCTCCTTATATGAGGAGCGTTTTTCGTTTAAGAAATAGACGGGATCTTTACTTTTGCATCAGCATAAATCCGTGTCCTTCTGTACTCAAATTATTTGGGGTTATCGAGTCTATATTCAATTCAAACCCTACACACTGTCTATATAATCTTTTAACAGTTGAATTACTCCCTCTTGATAGACTACCCTATGAAATAATTCGATCAAGAAAAGGATTTTCCCATGGCAGTCAGTCAGAAGAATTCTAATTTTTTCTCCAATATCGGATCACAAATCAAAGCAATCCCCACATTACTCAAAGATTCGAAAAAGAGGTGGTGGGTAATTGTGCCAGCCATTGTTATCGTAGCCGCTGTCGGCGGATTGGTTTATTACGAAGCTTTCTATCTGCCGTCGAAGAAAACAACATCCGGTCAGGCTGTTCTTCAAACAACCGTGGCGCGGCGCGGGGATATCACTCTGAGCGCAAGCGGAACCGGAACCTTGCAAGCAGCCCAAACCGCAAATCTTGGATTTGAAGGCGTCGGCTCTTCGGGCAGCGCCACCTTATCCAAATTGAATGTAATCGTCGGCGATAAAGTTAAAGCAGGCGAAGTCCTGGCCGAGATTGACAATAGCACGCAACAAACATCCCTCCAGCAAGCCCAACAAGCCTTGGCGAATCTAACATCCCCGGCGGCTGTTGCTGCCGCACAACAAGCAGTCGCTACCGATATGACAACAGTGGCAAACGACAAGGCCAGCCTGATGTATCTCATCAGCCCCGCCGTTTTTGAATCGGAACAACAGGTGGCCGTTGACCAGCAGGCTTTGGATGCAGCGAAAGCAGCGGGGGGATCATCGCCAACGGCCGACCAACAAAAGGCAATTGATGCAGCCCAGGCAAAACTCCAAACCGACCAGGGCATTTTGGCCGGCAATCAAGTTTGGTACGTCAAAAATTATGTGCCGAATAATTTCACAACCATGCAGCGCAGCGGGAATTCAGTGACAAAATCCATCCAGGCACCCTCGGATGCGGAAATTACCGCGGCGCGCGCAGCTTATGCAGGCGCACAGGCTACGATGCAGGAGGATCAATGGTATCTGGACGCTCTGCAGGGCAAAGACATTCCTGCCAATGCAACCGGGACCAATTTGACGGCTTTACTAAAAGCTCAATCCGATTTGCAAACGGCCCAGACGACCGTGGGAAACACTCAAATTGTCGCACCTTTCGATGGTGTGGTCACAGCCGTCAACTACCAGCTTGGCGATACCGTCGGAAATAGCACTGTTATAACGATCATGGATGAAAGCAAATTGTATCTTCAAACCTATGTTGATGAATCAGATTATGCCTTATTCAAAGTAGGCAACCCTGTTAATGTGGTTTTCAGCGCCCTTCCCGGCCAAACCTTTACCGGAAAAGTGATTCAAGTCAGCCCGGCGCTTTACACCAGCTCAGGACAATCGGCGGTGAGCGGCCTGGTTCAACTTGACCCTACAACTGCCAATTTACTGATCGGCATGGACGCCACAGTGACAGTCATCGGCGGGCAGGCACAGAATGCTGTGATTATCCCAATCTCCGCTTTGCATGAATACGCACCGAATCAATATGCCGTTTTCGTTGATCGAAATGGACAGCTGACTGTAACCTTTGTTCAGGTTGGCTTGCAGGACCTGGTCAATGCAGAGATCAAATCAGGATTGCAGCCAGGTGAAGTTATCAGCACTGGGTTGGTAGGAACCAAATCGCAATGAGCGAAACTATTATTGAAACAAAAGACCTGACGAAGGTTTACGGCATGGGCGATGCCGAAGTTCGGGCGCTTGACGGTATCAGCCTCAGGATCGAGCCTGGAGAGTTCGTGGCAATCATGGGCCCGTCCGGTTCCGGGAAAAGCACGCTCATGCACATCCTGGGCTGTCTGTCGCGTCCGACATCCGGCCAATACATCCTCGATGGACAGGATGTGAGCAACATGGATAACAAGCAATTGGCGTTCATCCGAAACCGCAAGATCGGCTTTGTTTTTCAGGCATACAACTTGTTGAGCCGCACAACCGCTGTGCGAAACGTCATGTTGCCGCTCATTTATGATCGCGAGAATCACAGAACTCCAGCGGAGAGTGAAGCCCTGGCGCGCGGCCTGCTTGAAAAAGTCGGACTGGCGACTCGCATGGAGCATGAACCACAGGAATTATCCGGAGGCCAGCAGCAACGCGTGGCGGTCGCGCGCGCACTCGTCAATAACCCGGTACTGCTGATCGGCGATGAACCAACCGGCAATCTCGACAGCCATTCCGGGATGGAAATCCTCGATCTCTTTCATGAAATCCACAGCCAGGGATCAACGATTGTGATCGTTACGCACGATCCAAGGATCGCCGCCCACGCGCAGCGAACCATCGAATTGCAGGACGGCAAGATCGCCAAAGTCACCCACAACGGCAAAGGCAATCATTCGGAGAAAGGATGAACTAATGAAATTATCTGAAGTCTTCCGATTTGCCTGGGAAGCTCTTACCAAGAACAAGATCAGGTCACTCCTGACCACGCTGGGAATCATCATCGGTGTATCGGCAGTCATCATGGTGGTTTCGATCAGCGCAGGCACGGAAGCCACCATCAGCGACCAGATCACGAGTCTCGGCTCGGACTTGATCTTTATCACTCCGAACTTCGACCGGGGCGGCGCTCAAAGCTTTACTCCCAATAACCGGGGCGGATTGGTCTTCACCGATGCCGCGGCAATTGACCAACAGGTTCCCGGCGTACTTGGCGTAACCGTCGAACAAGGTTCGACTCAGAACGTTACCGGCAATGGCGTGACATTGACCAGCGTGGATATTCTCGGAACAACACCGGATTTCCCCACCGTCCGCAGCATGAGTGTATCCAATGGGAACTTCTTTACAGACCAGGCCGTAAACGATAAACAAAGAGTCGCAGTGTTGGGATCGAGCATCGCCCAACAACTCTTCGGAAATACTGATCCGGTTGGACAATATG